>JBOFKE010000124.1:0-5317 GCA_051657185.1 Bacteroidales bacterium
GCATTAGATAATCTGATCTGTTCACAACGAAAGTCAGGTGCCATTGATCCAACACTGCTAAAAGTTAATGGATTTTTTATTCGGAACAATATACGAAGTTATATAGCTTATGCATATATCTTAATATGTATTTCTCTGATTGCTTCTTTGATTTTTCAATTCTTTTATTCGAAGAACAAGTGTATATTAAGAGTATCTAAATATCTATCATTCACCATTACCGGATTATATATCATTCAAGTAATATTTACAGCTATTGTTTTCTATATGAACAATTTCCGTATAAGTGCGAATGAAGCTACAACAGAAATTTATTTTTCATTTATTCTTGCGACAATTGCAGTCTTTTTACGTAAAGAATTACTTGCTCTTAAAATTACACTTATAGCTTTAGCATCCTATATATTAATTACATTTCAGTATGGAGTAGATGGAGTCTCTGTTTTCACTTTAAGAGAACTTAAAAATTACTGGCTTTTAAAAGGCTACTTATTAACATTGGATACAAGTGTTATTCTCCTTACTATAAGTTCTGTATTGGCTACAATAGCACTAATATATACTCTATTAAATAATAAATTCAATATAGAGATACCTCTATATAATGAAATCGTTAAAACTGAAAAGCAATTTCTTTACGCAGGATTTATTGCTCTTGCAACTGGATTTGCAACCAGATTAATGGTCTCATTTATTTTACACCCTGAAATTCCTTTATGGTATAAAGATTCTGTTTGGCTTGTCTGTACAGCATGTCTTTATCTGTTTGCATATAGTGTAAATAATTTCAAGCAACTTAAAAACCTGCAATACAGCAGAGCTTTATATATAATTGCATGTATCATAATGATAGCTTCTTATCGTAGTTTAATCTAAAGACAAGAGGGACTGCGTACATATAACGCAAAGTGGATTAATGTACTTCTATAACGGTATGATTTAGTAAAAAGCTAAATCATACCGTTTTTTATTCTATTCTATGTACATTGTGTTACTTTTATACCAGCCATATAAACTTCCTGTAAATTCTTTATATTAAATTTGTAGCTAATTATTACGATCAAATAGAACACGCATTATATGAATACATTTGGATCCATAAAGGAATTGCTCAAAACATTGAGTCGTGAGCATAATCTTTTTACTGAGATCTTCGGCAAAAGAAAATCATTATCCTTTAAATACGAAAATGCTCTTGATCTCACAGACCAGGATCAGGCTCGAATCCAATATCTGATAGATCGTTCTGTTATCAGACAAAATGGGGAATTTATTGAAATGGATGATTTATTTCTTCAATTCTTTGAGCAAATACTTGAAGTTAATGAAGAGATTAATCTTTCATTCATAAATGAACATATCGAGCATGTCAGACAAAATATTTTATATTACAACAATGAGAATAACGAGAATCGAAAATATGGTTATTTGCGCATAATAAAAAGAGCTTTTCGCAGTATTGGTGTCGTAACTATGCGGAATGTTATTGATTTGAAAAGAAATATTGACACGACCTTCAAGAGTGAGCCGAACTATAAGATCAAGAAAATTAAACTTGAGAAGTTTGACGAAAAGCGGGAAAGTATTCATAATCTTATCCGATTGACAGAAAATATAACGACTGCTGAAGAAAAAGATTTTTTTGATATTGTAAACGATGAAGAGTTAGACCGAATAATTACGCGGCTTAAGATAACACTGAACGAATGTCGCCATAATCTTATCGAGATACAGAAACAAATTATCGATTACTTAAATCAAATCAAACAACAGGCTATTTCGTTTGAAAAGATCAGACAAGTAAAATACCTTAAAGATCAGTTCGAGTTAGAAAGTCAGACTAATATACGTGATATTCTTTCAAAGAACATGGATGTACTTTTCGAGAACAGGCCAGCCTATCCGTTGAAGTTATCTATTGATTTTCTTCAAAACGACGATGATGTACTGGAGTCTATTAAGAGAGTATTCATTCGTATGCAAATGGGACGTAGGCAACTCAATCAAATAGCTGAATCTATCGCTCCGGATTATCTTGACATACAGATTGAAGAAGAAGCATCCATTGATCTTTATCAGCTTAAAGAAAGATTCAAGCAAACTGACTCAGATCTTTTTTCTCTTCTGATCTCTGAGATGGAAGAAAATAAATTAAGTCTTGATGAATGTGTAACTTTATATTGTCAGCTTATTTCGAATTTCGATCAGGATATGCAAATAACTAACTCATACGCTTGCAATCATGATATCGAATATGCTATCGTTTATCCGAATATTAAAGATCAAGAATAAAACAGAATATGATTTCAATCAACTATATTGATGAAATTTTTGATATCCTCAGCAAAGGATTATTTATTTCATCCAACAGTACCGATGCTAATATGCGTCGTTTATATAAGACTATCGACGAAAATAAAGATCTAATATATCAATACTTTGCAGCGATAAATTTCTATTTAGAAGAAGGAAATGAATTCTTCTATTTTACCCGCAAAGAAAATAAAGTAGACCTTGAACGAAAGCTCGAAGTAGCTATGAAATGGATTGATATTATTGATTTCCTAAAAAATTTCGATAATGCTTTCGCTCCCGGCTTACGTTTCACTTCTCATGATTTGGTTATATCTCTGAATCTGAATGTCGAAATGAAGTCAAAAGTTGAATATCTGAAAAGACATTATCCGGGTAGAAATAAGCATGAAGAGATTATAGATCGTCTTATTTATGATTTACGCCGAGATGGATTTATTGAACTCGAAAACGAAATAGAAGGCACTTATAAAGTCCTTTCTGCTTTTAACTATATCGAAAAATTAGTTTTATCAATCAACATTCCTGAAGAAATTATCAATGAGATTCCTGAATAAAGTCATTTTTATCAATAGCGCTACGATCAATTATTCAGAACTGAATATTGATGGAAACGTACACTTAATAGGCACACAAGGAGTAGGTAAAAGTACTGCTCTGCGAGCTGTGTTATTCTTTTACAATGCAGATAAGCAACGATTAGGCATATCAAAAGAAAAAAAGAGTTTTGACGAATACTACTTTCCTTATACAAATTCATATATCATATATGAAGTAGTCCGTGATGATACTACATTTTGTGTATTAGCTCATCGTTCACAAGGAAGAGTTGCGTTTCGATTTATTGATGCTCCTTATTGTCAGTCTCATTATATAAATAAAGATGGAAAAGTATTCGAAAATTGGGATGCTATAAAAGAAGCAATGGGACGCGATGTTTTCTTTACTCGCAAGATAGATCGTTATGAAGAATATCGTGATATTGTTTTTGGCAATAATGCAGGGTTGAGTCCTGAATTCAGACGCTTCTCTCTTATCGAAAGCAAGCAATATAAGAATATACCTCGTACAATCCAGAATGTCTTCTTAAACTCAAAACTTGATGCCGAATTCATCAAACAGACCATTATCATGTCTATTGATGAAGATGATATTAAAATTGATCTCAACTCATACCTCCACCATCTTGAAGGATTCGAAGGTGAGCTTTCGGATATTCGTAAATGGACTGAAAAGGATAAATCAGGAGAACCAAGACTTCAGAAACTTGCTGAACAGGTTACTGAAACTGCAGCATCGATTCGCTTTCTCGATAAAGAAAAAAAATCCATTGCAGCTGAGCTCAATTATGCTTCTGAGATAGCGCGGACAAAGATTCCTCAATTATCAAAAAGAATCTATGGTGAGCAACTTTCTTTTGAAAGAAAAAATAAAGAGCTCGGAGAACTGGAGTATAAGTGGAAATTGAAAAATGATGAGTTTGTTAGTAAAGCCGCTATTTTTACCAATAAACTACAAGAGGCAAAAAAGAAAGAAGCTTATTACAAAGCACAGCAAATTGATAAAGTATTATCACGTGTAGAAAGAAAAAATGAATATACTACCGTTCTTGAAAGTTTGGTAAAACAAAAACAGGTACTCTTGACCCGCTACGAAAGTATCAATGAACGCTTCGAAGCACTGGAGCAGCAAGTCAAAAATCACCTGCAGGAAATAATCAACCTGAAACATAGCGAGAAAACCAGATATCAGGAATCTTTCTTACAGAAAAAAGAAGAGTTACTTCGTATCGCTACGGAACAATCTCTAATGATAAAAGATCAATTTTCTAATCAATTAGGACATTTACGAGCACAACTTAATGACTTTACACTTGAGCTGAATAAATTAAAGATCAAAGAAGCCGAAAATAAGCATATTCGTTATTATGAATCTGATTTAATTCACTTTAATCAGGAGCAAAGAAAACTCAATGATGAATTGCGGGAGCTACAGAATGAATCAAAGCAAATTACAACTGAACGTGAAACACTTCAAAATGAATGGCTTTTAAAACAAGAAAAACTTGATTTAACATTCAATCATAATCAAGAGAAGTTACAAAAGGAAATTCAGCTATTAATTGAGCGAGAAAATACGATCAATCATACATTAGACTCATTCAAAGGTTCGTTTTATGCTTGGCTTAATAAAGAATATACCGGATGGGAAGATACGATCGGAAAAGTGATTGATGAACAAACAATTCTTTTTCTTAAAGACCTGAATCCTGTTTGGTGTGGCAATCCTGAAAACGGGCTGTTTGGCATCAAGCTTAATCTTTCTGATATAAACCGAAAAGTAAAATCGGCACAAGATTATGAAAAAGAGATTCAAGACATACGTACACAGATTCAAGAATTAAAAAACTCGCTTCAGCAACTTAATGCTGGTCACGAACAATCAACCCTGACTCTAAAAGAAGAATTTCTTCCACAAATCAAACGATTAAAAGAACGGATTCTTGAACTGAATTACACGATCGAACAAAATCAGAAAGATCAGGAGAAACTTCAATTGAAGATTATCGAATTCAGCAATAAGGCTAACGTCGAAAAAGATCGTAAGACAGAAGAAATCAAACAATTGATTGATAACTGTTCGAATCTGAAGCTTAAGAAACAAGAGGAAATACGTTCTGTAGAAGATGACTTACAAAAGCAACTGAATAAACTTCAAAAAGAACAGACAAAAAAGATTGCAGAACTTGAGAATAGCCGAAATATATTTAACTCGGATATTGAAAAAAGCATTCTGGATGCAAAAGAAGAAGCTCGTCTAAAAATTGAACAATTACAAAAAGATCAGTTCGGCGAGCTCTCTGGCAAAGGAGTCGACACAAAACAGATTCATGAAATTGAGCGCGAAATAAAATTAGCAAAAGAAGAGCTTGACTTTATCGAAAAGCACCGGGATCTTGTTATTGAGTATAAAAAGGACCGAAAAGAGTTGTTGGATCATCAGG
>JBOFKE010000125.1:0-19586 GCA_051657185.1 Bacteroidales bacterium
TAGCCAATTATTCGACATTTATAAACTATGCAGAGTCTGATGATGGTTACGGTTATGTACAAGATTATTTGACAAAACAGCCTATGCCATCTTCTATGTTTGATATTGGGTCTGTTGTGATAAATGAGAGCTTTAGTCCACTTATTGGTTTAAATATGATGACAAAAACAAATATAAGTGGTAAAGCTGAGGTGAGAAATACTCGTTCACTTGCATTAAATATCGGGTCGGCTTTATTGGTTGAACAATTGAGTAATGAGTTTATAATAGGAGGTGGTTATACAATTCCGGATCTTCGGATCTTTTATAAAGCTAAAGGAGGAAAGCAATCTGCCGTTAGGAATGAGATGAAGTTTCTTGCTGATATTGTTTACCGACGCAGTGAGGTAATGATTCGTAAGATTGAAGAAGGATATACACAACCGACTACCGGTGTAAGTACTTTTACCTATCGTCTATCTGCGGATTATACATTAAATAGGTCATTGAACCTGCGTGGTTTTTATGACAAACAAATAAATACACCTTTGGTTTCTTCTGTGGCTTATCCTGTTTCGAATTCTTGTTTTGGGATTGCAGTCCGATTGTTACTTAGCAATTGATAGTTGTTTTCTACATACTTGTTTTATAGATTTACGTAATAAGGGTTGTTCCAGGCAATAATTGAAGTTTTGAAATGTGTTTGATATATGCATTTAATAAATAGGAAATATGCTTGTCATGCAGATGTAACAACCCTAAGAGAATGACGTATCTAAAAAAAACTGGAGATGTTAAATACGATTAAAAATACAGAGGGGGAGATTGAGTTATTTGAAGGTTTATACCGACTCTATAGTGTGCGGTTGAAAAGATTTGCTTTCGAATACATCAAAAACGATGAGGAGACAGCAGATATTATACAGAATCTATTTATGATCCTTTGGCAGCGTCGTTCGGAATTACATGAAGTCGAAAATCAAGAAGCTTATATTTTTACAGTTGCCCGAAATTTGTGCGTTGATTTTTTACGCAAGAAATTACGACAAGCGCAACATCTGCAAGAGGATCTGTCGGACAGTATGTTTGATGAACGGATGAATCTATTGGCACTAGAAGATTTTCAAATGAATAATATGGATTTCTCCGTTTTGCAAAAACAAGTTACTCAAATTCTTTCTGAACTTCCTGCAGAGACAAGAAAAACCTTTCTGCTGAGCCGTCAGAAGGGACTTAGATATAGAGATATCGCAAGTTTACAATCAATAAGCATAAAGACTGTCGAGAAAAGGATTTCAAATGCATTATGTTCTTTACGTGCAGGATTGCAAATATTTATGTGAAATATGTTTGTTGTGGAAATTAATCAATTATCTTTGTTGAACGAATGTTCAATACGGTTATATGAAAACAGAAAATTCTGATACACGGGAGCTTATTTTGGAGAAAACATACCTGTTGCTTTTGCTTAAAGGTGTGGATTCTGTATCTATAAGTGATATTCAAAAAAAAACAGGAATCTCCCGTGGATTGTTGTATCACTATTTCGGAAATAAAGAAGCCCTGTTTCAGGCAATAGCTGAAAAGTATCTCATAAATTTGCTCCAGTTACCTAAGGATCTGCTACACGATATGACGTTGAGCGAATTAATCGAGTATTACATTTACACCTATGCAGATCTTATTCAAAAAGCCTGGGGACAATATTCAGATCAATATCAGATAACAATTGCAAACTATGATTTTCTGATTTTCAGATTGTCAGAACTCAATCCCGATCTTAAGGAACGATTTAAAGTTTTATGGGAAGATGAGGTTAAAGTTTGGGAGAGAGCTTTGGTGAATTCACAAATTAAATCAGAACTTCGTGATCTGGGAGAACCTTATGAAACAGCAAAATACTTTCAGTATCTGATTAATGGCATTTGGATGAATTCTGTTACTCAAGGTACAGATCGGGGGTTGATCGTAACATTAGAACAAACACTGAAAGGTTTTTATCGTTTGCTAAAGCGGTAATCCGGAAATTAAAAATAAGTAAGAGCATCTTTTCATAGAAGAGATGTTTTTTTGTGTAACTTCATTGAACGATTGTTCAATATGTAATAGAAAATATACAATGAGTTTAAAAGTAGAAGAGCAGACGTATATATCGGCTAGCGAGTTAGCATTAGCAAATCAGAAGATTTGGAAGCTTTTTATTCATTATGCCATACCGGGAGTTGTCGGTTTGTTATTTGTTGGCATTCAATCTATTGTGGATGGGTTGATGGTTGGTAACTTTCTGGGGGCAGATGCATTGGCAGGAGTAAGCCTGATCTTACCTTGTTACAGTCTGGCAGTAGCTTTGGCAGTCGTGATCGGTATTGGTAGCCAGACAATAGTCAGTATAAGTTTAGGTGAACAGAACTATCCGAAAGCGCAGGACGCTATGACAACAGGTTTTGTATCTGTACTTGGAATATCCTTGTTTTTTACTTTTCTCATGCTTTATTTCCAAGAGGAGCTCGCTCGTTTGCTAGGGGCGAATGATACACTTTTACCATACGCTGTGGGTTATATAAAAGGGCTTGTCCCCTTTATGCCTGTATTGACAACGATGTTCTATTCCGATTTTATGATTAAATCTATCGGTAAACCTCGTTATGCGATGCTCATAACCAGTTCATCGGTTCTTCTTAATGTCTTATTTAATTGGTTATTTATTAAAGTGTGGGGGTATGGTACAATGGGGACAGGATTGGCAACAGGCGTCTCCTTCTCTATCGGTGCTTTATTTTCATACGGTATCCTGTTTAATACACAAAATATCATATCTGTAACCAAGGGGAAATTTCGTTTAAGTTATTTTCGTCAGATGTTGTATAATGGATCATCAGAAGGTCTGACTGAATTTGCGGCAGGTATCAGTACTTTTTTATTTAATATAACACTCATGAAGTTTGCCGGAGAAAATGGGGTGGCAGCCTTCACAGTAATCAATTATGTATTCTTTGTAGGAACAACAGTTTTTCTGGGTATATCTGATGGTATTATACCCATTATTAGCTTTAATTATGGTGCAGGTCAGATCCGACGTGTCAAACAAGCATTTTTTTTAGGGGTTCGGACCAATAGTGTAATAGGAGTGATTTTATTTTCTATTTTATTTTTCTTTAGTCAGCCCATAATAACTTTGTTTTTTAATGAGGCGGCTAGTCAGGTTGTTAGTATGGCCTCTCATGGGGCTTCTATCTATGCATTTGCATTTCTGGCGAGTGGGCTTAATATCATATCCTCCAGTTTTTTCACATCATTGGCTAATGCGAAACTATCAGTCGTTATAGCTCTTTTGCGTGGAGTCCTGTTTCTTTTTGCAGGGATTTATTTGTTGCCTCTGTTTCTTGGGATAGATGGTATATGGATTGCTATTCCATTAGCTGAGATTTTAACATTGCTGATTTCATTTCTTCTTGTAAAACGAAAACTCAAATCATTGAATTAATCTCTCAAATAAAAAAAGGATACATACTTCATAATGAATATGTATCCTTTTATATTTTATATGAGTAACAGAAAATTCTGTTTTCTGTTATTTTATCAACCTCTTCGTTTCGATGTACGGGCTGAACCTCTGCTTCCTTTGCTACTTCTGTTTTTACTGTCTTTCGGACCAGATGATGCAGCGCCTCCGGATTTTGGTCCTTTAGCCGTAAAGCGGGCAGAACTTGCTACTGGTTTTGCAACACTTTTACCTTCGCGTTTTCCAGATGGTTTTGCAGCAGTACTTTTTTTAGAAGCCGAACGGCTTTCAAGAGACTTAGAAGGACGAGATGATCGCTTTGGTTTATGAGCTGTTTTGTTCTCTGTTTTAGCGCTTTTCGTTTCTTTTGCCGGTTTAGTTGTGTTTTCCGAATCTTTGATCAATTCCATTAACTCTTCAACTTCTTTATCAGTCAGGAATCTCCATTGACCCAAAGGAAGTTTATTCAGCGTAATGTTCATTACACGCACACGTTTCAGTTTTACAACCTCATAGCCTAAAGCCTCACACATACGACGGATTTGGCGGTTCAGACCTTGAGTCAGTGTAATACGGAAACGGTTTTCTCCTTCTTTTTCGAATTTACACTTCTTGGTCATTGTACCCAGAATAGGTACGCCGGTAGCCATTTTTGTAGCAAAATCTTCTGTGATTGGTTTGTTTACCATTACCTCATATTCCTTCTCGTGGTTGTTAGAAGCACGAAGGATCTTATTAACGATATTACCATCGTTAGTCAAAAGAATCAAACCTTCTGAAGGTTTATCCAGACGACCGATATTAAAGATACGCGAAGGATAATTCACGAAGTCAATAATGTTTTCAGCTTCGCTTTGATCGGTAGTACATGTAATTCCTGCAGGTTTATTCAGAACGATATAAACAGCATCATTTTCATGTTTAATGATATGGCCATCCACACGAACGACATCGTTTGCTCCGATTTTAGTACCCATTTCGGCAGGTTTGCCGTTAACGGTAACGCGTCCTTGTTCAATATATTTGTCAGCTTCGCGGCGGGAACATAATCCCGAATCGCTGATAACTTTGTTTAGTCTGATATTCATGAATTTATATGCTAAAGGTATATACCCTGATATTTTAATGTGCAAAAATAATTGCTTTTGTTGATTCTCTCAAATTCCAATCTATAACAATCTGAAAAACGGGTGATAAATAATACGATTTTCAGACTTTTGTATGACAAAACGATGACGATTATCGGATCGTAGAAGTTTTTATCTTTTTTAAAATGTAATATGTGTACCAATAATGCGGAATGTTTCTAAATTTGTTGCATGATCGAAATGACTAATTGGTTTTCTCGTACTGAACTGTTGTTAGGCGAGGATAAATTAAATAAACTTCGCGATGCCCACGTCTTAGTAGTGGGTGTTGGTGGTGTCGGCGCTTATGCAGCCGAAATGATTTGTCGTGCAGGTGTGGGACGAATGACGATAGTTGATGGTGATACAGTAAATATCACGAATATTAATCGTCAGTTGGTAGCTACACATTCCACGATAGGTGAATCTAAAGTAGATGTTCTGGCAAAGCGATTACTGGATATTAATCCGGATCTTAAGCTGACAGCCAGACAGGAATACCTGAAGGATGATTCTATACCGGCTTTACTTGATGCAGATCAATACACATTTGTCGTTGATGCGATTGATACATTAAGTCCGAAATGTAATTTAATAGTAAATGCACTCAGACGTAAAATTAAGATTGTCTCTTCTATGGGTGCAGGTGCCAAGGTTGATCCGACAAAGATCAAGTTTGCAGATATTTCTGCAACATCGGAGTGTGCATTGGCAAAAGCTGTTCGTAAACGTTTGCAGAAAATGGGTATTCGTCGCGGTCTTCCTGTGGTTTTTACTACGGAACAAGCCGACCGGAATGCTGTCTTTGAATCTAACACAGAACAAAATAAAAAATCAACGGTAGGAACCATTTCCTACCTTCCTGCAATCTTTGGTTGCTATCTTGCATCTTATGTTATTCGTAAGATTACAGGAAAATAAAATCTTTTAAGTATGAATAAGCGCACAATTTTTAGCTTAGTCCTGGGTTGTGGACTAGTCGGAGGAGCTTCTGTATATGCAAAGCCGAAAGAAGTAAAAAACGTGATTGTAATGATTCCGGATGGAACCAGTACAAGTGTATTATCCCTGTCAAGATGGTATAAACAAGCTCCTTTGGCAGTTGATAAATATCTTTCAGGATTAGTAACGACGCATTGTTCCGATGCGCCGATTGGTGATTCGGCTCCAACCGGAGCAACTTATGCTACGGGTGTACTTGCACGCACAGGTAATATAGCCATTCATCCGGAAGTAACAGAGAATGATTTGGTAAAAACAGATGCTAATCGTACCTATCAGCCGGCTTTCACTTTACTTGAAGCTGCCAAACTGAAAGGTAAAGCAACAGGGCTCGTTTTCACGTGTCAGTTACCTCATGCGACCCCTGCCGATTTTGCTGCACATGCCGTAAGTCGTAAAGATGATGATCGTCTGGCAAAACAAATGGTATATAACGGAGTGGATGTTGTGTTTGGTGGCGGATGGCAATACCTGGATCCTGCAGTACGCGAAGACGGCGAGAATCTTTATGAAGTTTTAAATGAAAAAGGCGTTCAGCGTATTTCAAACAAAAATCAGCTGAATACTTTAAATAAAGGAACGAAAAAAGTATGGGGTCTTTTTGCGCCTGATGCTCTGCCTTTCGAAGACGAGCAAGTAGATTCAGTTCCTTCTATAGCAACAATGACTGCTAAAGCAATTGATATCCTTAGTCAGGATAAAGATGGTTTCTTCCTGATGGTTGAGGGTAGTAAAGTTGACTGGGCTGCTCACGCCAATGATACTAAAGGTGTGATTACTGAATATCTTGCTTTTGACGATGCAGTACAAATTGCGATGGATTTTGCTGAAAAAGATCAAAATACAATTGTCGTTGTTATGCCCGATCACGGAAATGGCGGGATTAGTATAGGAAACAGTAAATCAAATGGTAGTTATTCAAAATTGCCATACAAAGAAATTTTTGATCCGTTCCGTAAAATTCGTGTTAGCCAGGCTATGGCTAAAGCAATTGATCAAACAATGAAATACGCAGACTACGTAGCTTTACTTCAGGATGAGTATGGTGTGAATCTCAGAGGAGATGAAGGTTTATACGAACCCTTCCTTGCAGCTCAGCAAGCATTAGCATTGCGTCAGGAAGCAGATTACGCTCAAAAAGCCTTAGCTTACGAGCGTAAAATTGAAAATGCTATGGGGCAGGTTTGCAATGTGCTTATCAAGACTGTTAATCGCGACAATTATATTGGCTGGACTACCAGCGGGCACGAAGGGGAAGATGTATTTCTTGCTTCGTATTCACCTGCAGAACAGTTGCGAGGAGTTGTGAAAAATAATCAGGTAAACGAGTTTATTCAGCGTACATCGGATATTAAGGATCTTACAAAGAAAACAGATACGTATTTTGTTCGTCACGATCAACTCTTTGATGGATATGACATTCAGATTGCCGGAGCTAATCCTCGCTATCCTGAGTTGATTGTTACTAATCCGAAAAACGGAAAAACACTTCGTTTCGAAGCATACAAAGACTTCTATTATTTGAATGGTGAAAAAGCGCCACTAAAAGCTAAAGGAGATGCGACAACGACAATTGTAGGTTATACAGAAGCTAAAAACCACCAGGCATTCTATTTACCAATCTATTTGAAAGAAATTATCAAATAAAGAAAAAACACGATTCATGAAATTATTAAAAAAAGGAGTAATTCTTCTATTCGCATTTTTATCATCGGGCATGCTTTGGGCTGTTCAGCCTAAAGAACAGTTCCGTGGTGTTTGGGTACATACGATTTACCAGAATCAGTATGCGACTATGAATAAAGATCAAATGCAGCAATATTTTATCAATATGCTTGATATGTATAAGCAGATGGGTATTAATGCATTTATTTTTCAGGTTCGTCCTCAGGCAGATGCTTTTTATTTGTCCGATATCGAGCCTGTTAGCCGTTTCTGGACCGGTGCTCAGGGGGTAATGCCAAAAGATAAATGGGACCCGATGGCTTTTCTTATCGAAGAATGTCATAAACGGGGAATTGAATTTCATGCATGGATGAATCCGTATCGTGTAACAGCTAATGCAAATGAGCGCTTAGCAGCGGATCATCTTTATTATAAACATCCGAATTGGTTCCTTAAATATGGTAATCAGATTTACTTTGATGCCGGACTGCCACAGTGTCGTAAACATATTGTCAGCGTTGTAAAAGATATCGTATCCCGTTATGATGTTGATGCCATTCACATGGATGATTACTTTTACCCTTATCCGATAGCCGGACAGGAGTATCCGGATATGGATACATTCAAAGCTTTAGGTGCATCTCAGGGATTTGCTCCCAATCAGCGTGATGACTGGCGTCGCAATAATGTGAATATGCTCATTAAGGAACTTAAAGAAACGATTCACACAACCAAACCGTGGGTTCGCTTCGGTGTGAGTCCTTTTGGTATATACCGCAATAAGAAAAATCATCCGCAGGGTAGTGAAACGAATGGATTGGAAAACTATGGTGATCTCTATGCAGATGTACAACTATGGTCTAAAAATGGCTGGACAGATTATATTGTTCCTCAATTATATTGGGAGATTGGTCATAAGGCAGCAGATTATGAGACTTTAGTTAAATGGTGGAATAACCAGAAAGGACCTGAGCAGCTTTATATAGGTCAGAGTATCGTGCGTACAATGAATAATGCCGATAAAGTTCGTCCTGGAGCTAACCAGCTTACCCGTAAGATGGATCTAATGAATCGTAACGCGGATATATCGGGAGTTGTTTGGTGGAATGGTTATGATTTATTGCAAAACTATGGAGGAATATCCGATAGTCTGGCGATGAACCACCATAGTAATATGGCATTGGTACCGGCATATACATCAATGTTTAATAAGCATCCGAAAGGAGTTTCTGGTCTGAAGGCAGAATGGAGGCCGGATGGATATATTCTTACATGGAAAGCTCCAAAAGAAAAGAATACAGGTAATCAGGCTGCAAAATATGCAATCTATGCATTTGCCGATGGCGAAAAAGTGAATTTGAATGATGCTTCTAAAATTGTTGCAGTCACGGGTGAAACTCATTTCTCGTTGCCTTATGAAAAAGGTGATCAGAAATACACTTATGTTGTCACAACGATCAATCGTTATAATTTCGAAAGCAAGAAAGGAAAGAAAAAAGCAATCAAGCTATAAGAAAAAGAGTTATCCGGTTATTTGACTATCGTCATCCGGATAACTCTTTTTTTAATAACCATAATTTCTATGCATTCCTAAGTCTGATCATAAATCAGATTCAATGTGATCAATCTTGTGAAATGAAGGTTTCTCTTGCGCAAAAGGCATTGGCAGATGATTGTGTATCTGGATGTCAGTATAGTTTTGTATGTCGGCTTTATGATTGTATTTGGTAGGGAATATCTTTTTGTAGAAATAATTGACTTTAAAATGATTGTTAATATGAACATATTTAGTTTAATAGCGTTATATTTGAAAAGTTCTATTATTTTTGAAAGCAATTCAAATAGTAGATTAAATTAATTCTATAAGCAGATTGAGTCTGTTCTTAAATCAGACAATGGATTTTGAATGCTTAGATCGATATGGAATGATTTATTATTTGCAATTTGTTATCAAATAAGATTTAATACTCTTTTAAACCAGGGATATTAAAGAGTATATTCAAAGTGTTTCCTTTTACTGGCACCTTTGATTCATGTAGCTCATGAATATTTACTAAAATATTTTATTTGATAATTTATATTCGGATTAAACCGGATGGTTCGCCTCTGTTCTGAATGGAGTGCGTTATTGAATTGAGTTCTATTAGATATAACGACGTTTTTTATTTATCTATTGCTTTTATCAAACGGATTTTATGACCTTTGATTATTCTATTATTGATATAGATGAATCTCATCGTTGTATAGTTTTTAACCTCTAAACTTCTCCTTATTTACCAAGGGATTGTTATTCCTGATATAGAATAGTTCCTATATTTAATCAAAAATTTTAAAGTATCGTGTCGTTAAGCACAGATGCAGTCAGGATTTATACTTAAAAAATTAAACCGTCTTGTTTCATATTGAAATTTGATAGTTAAGGGCTTTCCTACGTGAGAGGTAGGAAAATTAGACAATTTTTTATATCAATATTTTTTTTGATAGATGTAAACGGCTAGGAGAGGCGGTATGTGATATATAACCTCTCTTTCTTTTTTCTTAATTCACCGCTTATACTTTTCCTTTTGAATAGATATGAATATCGGACTTACTCTTCTGAGCTTATAAATACTTCCAGCCTGGTTCTTTATTGAACAATGAAAATATTACCAGATATACCGATGGTAATAATTAATTACGTTTCTGTATAAGATTTCATTAATCTTGATATACAAACATATAAGAGTCTATTTTGTTTCGAGGTATTTATATGAAATATTATTAAACCAGAGAAAGAGATGTGATGTTTATTTTTGTAAAACTAGATATTTTACTATTTTTGAATCGACATAACAAAATAGAAAACAACGACTTATTCAGATGCGAAAAACATTATTGGTTGGATTACTTTACTTACTATTATTGAGTGCGGGTTGTAAGCAGAGGATATTGGATTATCCCTATGCCGAAAATAACACGACAACTACCAGTTATTTCGGAAATGCGATTTCTGACGAATATCAATGGCTCGAAATGAGCCCTGTCCGAAATCAGAAAGTAGCCGGTTGGCTGAAAGCTCAAAGTGATTTAAGTCATAAATTTATAGACAGAAAAGATCTGACAGTATTTAATAGTGTCAATGAGTTATCATCTTTTCCCCGGTTCTCTTTTATCAGATCTGCATCAGATACGATGTATTATGCCGGGTTATACCCATATTCGAGCAAGATTGATATTTACCGGTATGCAGATAAAGAAAATAAACTGATCAAACATTTACATATTCCTTATCAGGTAGAATCAGACTTGAACGCTTTGGTGCTGCATGATGGAAAACACATTGCTGTACTCGGTGGAGTAAAAGGCGGACTCAAAAATATCTATATCTACCAGCTGTATGGCTCTGACAATACTCCTGTAGCTGTTATTAATAATGTATTGAATTATCAGATTTTATCTCATAAAGACGGGAGCTTTTTCTTTACAAGAGATGCGTTTGCATCTAAAGGTACTGTCCTAGGCGTTAATTCTATATTTCAATGCAATTATAAATTTGAAAATGATGAATTGATAATCGAAGAAGAGAAATTTTACATTGATCTGAAGGGACGCAGTGGTTATATCTTTGATGTCGCGTATGATGAGATCGGTGATCATTTTTATACAGGAGAGTATAGTTACGCTAATCCCGATGAATTTGGAATCTTTGAAGTGGTCAACTCTAAACCAGTTAGTCTGTATTCTTTAAAAAGTACAAATGATGAACAGTACAGATTAGCGGGCGCAGATGATCAGAACTTATATATACTAGGTGTTGATCCGACCATTAAAGGAACACTGTATGCTTTAAACCGCAATACGCTCAGACTGGATACCGTGATTAATAATCCGACAATGGACGTCAACTATTTCTCTTTAATAAAAGACAAAGCAGTTATCTATTTTCAGAATGAGAAATCAAACAGAGCCTATGTGATTGATAAGCATAGTCTGGCTGTAAGAGAGATACCTGTCGATGAAAACGGACATTATAAGTTTTATCACAACAAAAAATCAGATCAGATTTATTACCAAAAACAATCATTGATACAACCCAAAGAAATTTTTGCGTTTAATACCGATAATTTCGAAGAGAGTATCAAAGTCAGTCATATTAATCAGAGACCTTTCAATCCGGACGACTATGTGATTGAACAAATAACCTATAAATCGTTGACAGGTGATGATATCAATCTGCACCTTACATACAAGAAGGGGTTAGTTCGTAACAGTTCAAATCCGATGATTGTCCTCACATATGTAAATGCAGAGAATTCTTATCTCGATAAATTTAATATGAGCCGAACTCTTTATATGGATTATGGATTTATTTTTGCTCAGCGCGCTCAAGCCGATTCCCGAACAGATATTAATATGGAGAACCGTGCTGATGATGTCTTCTCTACCTATAAACATCTAATAGATGAAGGCTATACATCTCCTGAGAAAATGGCATTTATTGGTCGCGAATTTGGGGCATCCGCTCTACTCGAAGCAATGAATAAGTACCCGATGAAATCGACAGCTGTTATGGTAGATGGACTTTTTGATTTCGTAAAGTATAATAATAAAGGTAAGCTGCTTTATTACAATCAAAAGTTATTTCAGGCAAATGACAGTGCATCTTTTAAATCTGTATTTGAAATGTCACCTTATCATAACGTTGTAAACAACAAAAATTATCCGTCGATTCTGTTTATTACGACCGATAAGAATAATGTGATTCCGGAAGATCATACCTATAAGCTGGTTGCCCGTATGCAAATGCGTACAAAAGCACGAAACCCTATTATTATGCTGACTCCGGACTATGTGGATAAACTGGATGAGTACGAACGTTATACTTATAAAATGTTTATCGAGCATGCATTGATTTTTATTGCGAATCAATTAAATGTCAAGATAAATTGATAGAACACCTACCTGATATTTTTCAGAAATATTTTGTGTAGATGAGGCTGTCTAACAAATTAATAAGCAACAATAAGAACTTATAATCTGTAAGTGAGCGTTTTGTATGCAGAGTCAACGCAGTACGACATCATAATATGTCATTCAATGGCGTAGGGAATGGGCTTTATGCCCATCCGTGTCCCGAAACCATCAAATAATCAATAAATTATGCAAGCTATATGATCCGCATAATACATTTATTTCGTTTATTGAATTCGATTGCCGTGCAATTGTGAACCACGGGTAAGCATAAAGCCTACATAAAACCGAAATATTCATAAAAAAGTCCCATTTTAGACCGATAAATATAGGTCAAAATGGGACTTTTATTTTTGTAGTCATAAACTGTAACTTCGACTAGCTCGATCTTGACTTGTTAGACAGCCGTATTGAATGATAGTCTGCGTCGTCGTACTGTTTTTAGACGGCTTTTTCGCATTGATGTTTCATCCTGAGCAATCAGATCGTTTGATCAGGATAAGGTACTCGTTCGCCTGTTTGTTTATTCACAGGCATTGGTGAAGATGTCCTGCGCAGTTGATCGCTTAAAAGCTTCGCTAGTTTTTGAGCTTCTTTTTTGTACAAATCGCCCGACAAGAGAAGATTGTTTCGCTCTCCGATATCCGTACGTATATTGAATAATTCATTTTTTCCGCTTTCATAGTAATGAATCAGTTTCAGGTCGCCTGAAATAACGGCACTGCTTGGGGCACCACATTCATTGCCACGCTCACCCCAATCGTTCGGGTAGTGCCAATACAAAGGCCGTTTCTTATTAATAGACTTTCCCTTCAAAGCCTGCACGAAACTTTTCGAATCGGTTTCTTGTACACAGTCATACTTTTTTATCTGTGCCAGATCAAGAATGGTCTGGAAGTAATCCTCAATCATGACGGGTGAGTTGTTTATGCTGTTAGGCTTCGTAATCCCCGGAGCATAAACAATCATAGGCTCACGGATTCCCCCTTGATATAAAGAACCTTTTCCACCCCGCAATGGAGCATTTTTGTTTACACCGCCAAACGTATTGCTCCTTACACCAACACTGTAGCCACCGTTATCACTCATAAAAAGAATAATCGTATTATCCGCAATTCCTTTCTCTTCTGTGTAACGTACAATGTCTCCCAGACTTTTATCCATGCCTTCGACAATGGATGCAAAACGCGCCTCCTGTTCCTCTAGCCCTGCATCTATATATTTCTGATAATAGCGCTTGTCAGCCTCGAAAGGTGCATGCACTGCATAGTGTGCCATGTATAAGAAAAACGGTTTTTCCTGGTTTAATGCCTCATCCATCAGCTTTGTAGCCTCTTGCGTTAACGCCTCTGTCAGGAATATATCCTTACCGTGGTAGGTATCCAGATGTGGAACGCCCCACGTTGCAGCATCCTTTCGGTCATTCCCGAAAGATTTTTCTCCCAGATAACTACCCATTGCTCCCGCAGCATGGCCGGCCACATTCTTGTCAAATCCGACCTGTAGAGGATCTTCGCCCGGTGTATCGATTGCCCCGAAGTGAGCCTTCCCCACGAACAAAGTGGAGTATCCTCCTTTTCTCATAATTTCTGCGAGCGAAGTACCATAAAAACTGTTTTCAATACCTGCCACAGGAGAGAATCCGTTTACATTCCATTGTTCGAAATCCAGCAGTTTATTGAATCCGTCATTTGTGGCATTCTTCTTTAGTGTCCAGTTAGTCACATGATGTTTCGTCGGATTAGTTCCTGTCAGCAAACTTACACGCGAAGGTGAGCTGATTGCCGAAGCATAGGCTGAAGTGAATTTCATTCCTTTTTGAGCCAGTTGCTCCATATTGGGTGTCTCAAAAGTGCGGTTAAAGATTGTCGTATCCGAATGGAATGGTAATGAGCAGTCCTGCCATCCCATATCATCGACAAGAAATAAAATGATATTGGGTTTTTCCTGAGCTGTGATACTCATGCTCATCAGACCTGCTGAGAATAATGAAAGGGTCTTTTGTTTCATGTTTAATGCATTTAAAGGTATAATAATTGTGTTCTTTGATCCGGACGGATCTGACATTGTTAGTTTTATCGCCGTAAAAATAGTATAATCTCTTGTAACGCATAGCGCCGTTTCGTGATTAAATATGGATAAAATAGAATATCCGGGTGCCTATTTTCGTTTTCGGTTGTTATATAGATAATAAAAAGAATATTATTTTACTAAAAAGACTTTGCTTCTAAGCTGTCTTTTAGAAATCAAACGCAATTTACATGAAACTGAACGACTTATACGGCAAATTGCTCAAAAACGGGATAATGCCTATTTCGGATTTTAAAAAATCATGTGTGTGCATATTGGCTCTGGGAATGCCTATTCTGATGCAGGCACAATCAGCCGATCCCGAATTTAAATACAATCGTACAACTGCAAACGAAGCCGAGCTGTTGGGTAAGAACAAACCAATCGGTCCCGGTTCTGTTCCCGTCCCGCGTTTTACCCTAAAAACAACCAATAATAAGTTTCTGATGGCAATTGGTGGATTTATTCAGCCGATAATCGGAATGGATCTTGGCAACACCTTAGCCGGAAACATGTACTTCTCTCCCTCGCATATCGAAAATGTACCAGCTTTGAAAGGACAAAAAGCTGATTTCTTTATTAATCCCCTCAATAGTGCCATTGATTTGGAGGTAATCGGATTCGGACATACGAAAAACGAACTGACGGGGTATCTCAAATTTGATTTTACAGGCGGTAACGGTGATAAATACGCAAGCCTTAGCTCGGTTTATATGAAGTATCGGGGCTTTCTGGCCGGATATAACTATTCGTTATTCACAGATGTTGCGACTTTGCCTGCAACAATCAGCTGGAGCGGAGTGACCGGTAATAACTGGAGCAAGGGCTATCAGGTCAGCTACAATTCAAAATCTTATAAAGGTTTTGCTTTTGGTGTCAGTATTGAGAAACCTGTCTTTAGAGACGGAGGCAATAAATACGAAGGAAAAGATTATCCCGATTATGATGGTGATCAAGTGATCGGTAATGCCACACAACCCATTCCGGATATACCTTTTTATCTTCAGTACAAATGGGGTAAGAGCAGTCATGTCCGTCTTTCGGGATTGATTCGTAACTTTCAGTATGTCGATAAAGTGAAGGACGAGGTCAGAAACACAACAGGACTGGGCATTCAGTTTAGTACAGCTCTGCACCTGGCTGATCCGTTAACCTTTTACGGACAGATGATATACGGAAAAGGAATCGGCAATTATATAAACGGGATTCAATACCTTCCCGTTTCCTATCTTCCCGATGATACTGAGCCGGGACGAATCAAAGCAACAGAGATGATGGGATGGCTGGCAGGACTGAAATGTGTCGTTTCTCCGTCTGTCTTTTTGAATGCTACTTTCGGACAATCAAAAATATTTGATGTGAATGAGCGATACTGGGATAAATACAAATACGGGCTGGATGGCAGATTCAGTGTGTTTTATCATGTAACTCCCTATGTCCTGACTGCCGTAGAATACCTATGGGCAAAGCAGGTGCAGTTTCGCCACGAATCGGCAAGTGTTAGCCGTATCCAGGCAATGGTTATGTTTTATCTGTAAATATCCCATTGCCAAAAGGCAATAAAAAGGCTGTCAGGCAGTGAAATGCCGGACAGCCTTTGTTTTTTCTGTTTTTTATATTATTTGATTAAATTCAATGGCGTTTTAACTCCTGTATCTTCGATATTTGTTCCGTTAAATCATAAAATTAACAGTGATTCGATAAAAATATATGCAAATAAAGTGTAAATATAAACAGTTGTTTGTATCTTTGCGCAAAATTTAAAAAACAGCTCCCGTCCTCCGCTATCCGAAAACTATTAAGATGAGAAAGAAAAAATTTCATTTTGGAGGTAAAAAAGTTTCTGAAAGAGAACTAATTGATTTAATCAATGTCATCCCGGAAAACGATCAGGTAAAGATTTACAAATACGCAAACAAATTGCGGGATCAGAATAAATTTGTGTTTGAGTTTAAAAAAGAAACTTACGAGATTAACTTATCCTGGCTGGAGTATGTCAAAAGAGAAAATAATTCACTTATGTTTTATGCAGTAGGTAAGAAACTAATGTTAAAAGTGCCCTGCATGGCTCTCTATCAGTTCTATGATATTTTGGAGTCAAATAAAAATTTAAACTTCCCGTTTGTTCATGCTTACACGACCATTTTGTTCAGGCCGGTGTTTCGTCATCTTTTTTATCCTACAAGCCAATTCAAAATTGCTGAAGTCAGGAATTATCTGAGAGAGCATTATGATTTGACTTATGGCGATAAAATAATCAAAAAGATCATTGCATGGCTTACAGAGATCTATCCACACTGTTAAATATTGTGTTTTGATAAGCATTTGATCACTAAAATGAGCTAAAAAGCTGTCTTTCGTACTACGTCCCGAAAAAGTATTGCATAGCATATTCATATAGTGTATCTTTAATACCAACAAAGGAGGATAGAGCCACCTTTGTTGGTATTTATTAACTGGATAAAAGGACGACGGGGCTGTTGTTTTTCAATGCAAAAAATAAATATACTAACATATAGTACGAATGAAAAAACTTAATTTTTTTAATTGTCCGGACGATCCGTCCTTTTGGATGGCTGTCACTTATTTTATGTTTGTAGGACTTTATGCGTGGTATGTATTAATACCCCAAAAGTAACACAGACCAATTATGATGAATTCATTAATCCGTAAAAAACAAAAATCGATGATGTTATCTTATCGTAAACTGGCTGAGATGTATTTTCCCGATATTCATCCGCGTAGCGCAACCAACCAGCTCTCGCGCTGGATCAGACGCTGCAAACCGCTGTTTGACGAACTTGTTGCTTTGGGCTATCGCCCGCGGTTGCGGTATTTGAGTTTGACTCAGGTAAATAAGATTTATTATTACCTGGGCGAGCCTTAGCGTGATCGAATGAAATGACCATGTTGAACCTGAGATGATGAAAAATGAAAAGACCTTCTGACGGAGAATGACGTCCTCTCCCGAACCTTCCGGGAACAAGCATCCGGAGCTTGATCCTGTTTAAATTTCTAATCAGAGAGACCAAAAAAAGAATCAAAAAAATATAACATTATGTCGGGATTTATACCCTTATCGAGAGAGTTTTTGAATGGCTCCCTCTGGAATAACTTTGCCCTGATCGAAAAGGGACTTATGATTGAACTGCTTCGTATCACACCGATGCGTGAAAAAGAATATAATCTCTATGGAATACCCGTAAAGCTGGATGCCTATGAATTGTGCTTCTCTGTCAAACGTATGGCGGACTTCCTCGGTGTGACCTATCATTGTCTGCGTATGTTCCTTCAGAAGCTCGAAGCCATGAAGCTGATACGCAAAACAACACGTCGTTTTGACGATGAAGACTCACAAAGCAAACCGCGAAGCAAACCACAAAGCAAAAATAATGATGAAAAGCTGAGGGTATATACCTCTATAACCTTCTGTGCATCGGTGTTTATCGATATCTGGGGAATCAATGAAGAAGCGCCCGTAAACGTAGTGGAAAACGAAGCAAGCCACAAAGCAAACCGCGAACATAATCTAAATAATAATATCTATACAGAAGGAGAAGAAGAAATAGAGGAAAATGACAAAGCATTGAAATCCGAAAATCCGAAGATTTTGCTTGAGGAATGGAGGACGAATCCGGTGATCAACTCGGATAGCTGGCAGGAGGAAGTGGCTCAGTATGCCGCGGTCGATAAAGCCAGACTCGGAGATCTGCTCGGTAAGTTCGTCCTGCAGCAGCAATGTCAGGGCAATTACTTCCTGATGCAACGCGAATTTCAGCGACGATTCGTTCGCTTTCTGGAAACTAAAATCATAAAACACAAAAACAAATCAATAAAGACCTATGGAAAAGAAACAACACCCCCGACCCCCGTATCCGAATGCAACAACAGGAAGATATCCGAACAGACCCGGCGAATCGATCATCTTGCAGCCGAACTGTTTGGAACTGGAGGAAGTGGTACTGGGAGCGATGATGCTTGAGAAAAAAGCAACGGTGCTGGGACTGGCTACGCTCAATGCGGATATGTTTTACAGTGAGGATCACCGTTTTATTTTTGAAGGCATTGCTTCTTGTATGAATCGCCATAAGGCTTGCGATTTCTTGCTGGTCTCGCAGGAGCTTTTCAGAATAGATGGCGAAAAAGCAAAAGAAATGAATGCAGCTTACAGGGTTACGCAACTCTCATCGGGAGTTGCATCGATCGGCCATTTACAACAACATATTCAGGTAATTAAAGAAAAATACATGCTCCGCGAACTGATTTGCCGGGGCAGCGAGCTGATCGAAAAGGCGTATGAGGAAAGTTCGGATGTGGAGCTGATGCTGGCAGATATGCACAAGCTCATCGGGTTTATGATGCAACAGATGTATGCACAGGAGCGGACTCTGAATATGCGCGAAGTGATGCAGCAGGTTCTGGATAACTACTATCGCCGTGCAGAACAGGTGAAGAATAAAACCGTTATGGGGATTCCTACAGGTTTGAGAAAGCTGGATATCCTTTTGGGAGGATGGGAGGAATCGACGCTTAATATCATTGCAGCCCGTCCGGGTATGGGGAAAACGGCTTTTATTCTTTTTTTGTCACTGATGGCGGTGCGCAGCAACAAAAAAGCATTGATACTTTCCCTCGAAATGGATGCCACACAGTTGGGCGGACGTATCCTGCAGGGACAATCGGGGGTAGCTCATAACCGCTTCAAACTGGGTTATGTGGATGAGATCGGGGTGCAGCTGATGGAGGAAACGGCAAAGGAACTGGTACCGCTGCCTCTTTTTATCAACGATAATCCGCTGCAAAGTATCGCGAAGATACGCAACCTGGCTTTGAGCATGAAAAATCAGGGCGGACTGGACATCCTGTTTATCGATTATCTCCAGTTGATCGATATGAGGCAGACGAACAGAAACTACAACAGAGAGCAGGAGGTGGCAGCCACAACGCGCGAACTGAAGGTGCTAGCCAAGGAGCTGAAAATTCCGGTTGTCTTGCTTTCGCAGCTCAACCGTTCCAACGAGAAGCGCGACAGCAAACGTCCGCTCTTATCGGATCTCCGCGATTCGGGAGCCATCGAACAGGATGCAGACACGGTGCTTATTCTTCATCGCCCGCATTACTACTCGAAGGATGATGCGGATAAAGGAAAGCTCCTGATTGATCTTCAGAAAAACAGGAATGGCGAAACAGCCGAATTCTGGCTTACGCACAACGATACGCTGACGGATTTCAGCGAAAATCCGCAAGTAGCAAAACAAACCTGACGACTCTCCGAACCAAAGGTATCTTGC
>JBOFKE010000126.1:0-19922 GCA_051657185.1 Bacteroidales bacterium
ATTTGCAAAATCCGGTAGGGATTATCAATCGTTCGGATCGCAAAGAAACGCGTGATCGTGTTTTCGGGAATCTGTATGCTCAATGGCAAATTGTTGAAGGTCTGACGCTTAAAACAGACTTTGGGTATGACTATACAAATTGGTTCGATAAATGGTTTCAGCCATCAGTACCGGAACCGGGAAGATCATCTAAAGACAGTGCTCTGGAAGAGTATAAACGTACAAGTGTGAGATGGTTGAACACAACAACGTTGCGCTATGACAAAACTTTCGAGACAAGCAAACTTCAGTTGTTAGGTGGTTTCTCTTATGAATCTTATGACATTCAAAAATCAAAAGTAAAGGGTACAGACTTCTTATCAGAAGATCCGTCTCAGCGATATATGAGTTCGGCAGGTCGTATTCAGTACGCACTTGGTGACAGAGCAGAATGGGCATTGCAATCGTTCTTTGCGCGTGCAGATTATTCGTTGAAAGATCGTTATATCTTCTCGGCTAACGTTCGTGTGGATGGTTCGTCTAAGTTTGCAAAAGAAAACAGATATGGTATTTTTCCTTCATTCTCAGGAGCATGGAGAATTTCTGAAGAAAAATTCTTTGCACCGGCTTTGAATTATGTCGAAAATCTGAAATTGAGAGCGAGTTGGGGTATGTTAGGAAACCAGAATATCTATGATTTCTATCCTACGTACAGCAAGATCGGAAATACAATTGAAGAGGATACATACGATCCGGTATTTGGAACAGATGAGAACATCGGTCCGGGTAAATTTGAATCGAACGTACCAAACAAAAATATTAAATGGGAAACGACTCAGCAATATAATATTGGTTTAGATGTTTCGTTCCTTAAGAATTTTGATTTAGTGTTTGACTATTTCAATAAAGAGACTTCGGATGTATTGGTGGAAGTACCACTTCCTTCATTGGCGGGTGTGTCTACAAATCCATACGTGAATGCGGCTAAAATACGTAATCGCGGGTGGGAATTGAATCTGACTTATTCGAATCAGGCGGGCGCATTTAACTACAGTGTTTACGGAAATCTAAGCTCGGTAAAAAATAAAGTACTCGCTTTAGGGGATGACAATTCAGCAATCTATCACAGTTCTTATCGTGGTGATAACATTTCAAGAACAAAAGTAGGCGATCCGATGGCTCATTTCTACGGATATAAAACAGACGGAATTTTCAAAACAGATGCTGAGGCTCAGGCTTATGTAAATCAATTCGGCAAACCTTATCAGCCAAGCGCTAAGGCAGGTGACTTAAAATATCTGGATTTGGATGGCGATGGATCTATTAACGGTGATGACCGTACGAATATCGGTAACGGTTTTCCGGATCTGACTTACGGTTTTGGAGCAAACTTAGGATACAAAGGTTTTGATTTGTCGTTTGCATTCCAGGGAGTAGCCGGATTTGATATTTATAATGCATTGAAATGGGAAGGTACGTTCGTTAAACCGGAGTACAATCAGTATGCAGCAATTATGGATCGTTTTCATCCGACAAACAATCCGAACGGGACATTGCCTCGTGCGACAATCAGTGATCCGAACAATAATAAACGTGCATCTGATTACTATGTGGAAAAAGGTGATTATCTGCGTTTGAAGAACCTGACAGTAGGTTATACGTTCAAAGGTGAATGGATGCAAAAACTAAGAATACAAAATATGCGTGTATACGCAACAGCTCAAAATCTCTTCACGATCACAAAATACTCAGGACTGGATCCTGAATTAGGTGAAACTTATGCAGATGACGTAGATTCATTCGGTGTAAGAGAGATCGGAGTTGACCGTGGACAGTTTCCACAGGCAAGATCTTATATAATGGGAGTTAGTGTAAACTTCTAATAATTATCTTTTCAAATCTAAATCAAAAGAGCTCTGGCTCACAGCCGGATTAATAATGTGTTGTGTTTAAGAGAATGTGAGAACCGGAGCTCTTTTTATAAAACTTCAATCAGAAAATGAAACTCAATAAATATATCGTTGTTGCCCTGGCTGCAATATCACTTGTGTCTTGTGACTTGAACAAAGAACCTTACGGACCATCGTCGTTCTGGACATCCGAGGCTGAAGCATTAAGAGGTTTGAATGCTGTTTATGCTCCTTTGTATGAAGAAGAGGGGTATGGTCGGGGACATTGGTGGTTTGGTGCTGCGAGTGATGATATGATTATCAACAGCAATAAAACAGCTGACTTGAATATGACAGAGTTCACTACGTCTGTCAACTCTTCAAGCGGGAATTACAGCAACTGGAAATACATGTATCGCGTGATCAAAAGAGCGAATGATGTAATTGCGAATGTTCCGAAAGTGAATATGAGCGAAAGCAAGAAAAAGCAATTTATCGGTGAAGCTCATTTTATGGCTGCTTTTGCATATTTTCATTTGGCAAAACGCTACGGAGGATTACCGTATTATGATTATACGAAACCGCAAGAAACGAATAAACCTCGTGAGACAAAGGAACAGACATACAAGAATATGGAGGCGCACTTATTGCAGGCTATCTCAATGTATGATGAGCTGGGATTGTGGAAAAGAACGGATGCTGATTTTGGTCGCCCTAATTTAGGTGCTATGTATGGCTTGCTTGCTAAAGTATATGCGCATTGGGGTAAATTTGATTTGGCAAAAGAAATGTCAGAGAAAGTGCTAGAGCGCTCGGAATATGAGTTGGCTCCTTCATTTAAGAAATTGTTTTCGGTAGAGGGGGAGAAGTCATCGGAGGTTCTTTTGAATCTTGGGAATAAAACAGGTATGCCGGATAATGGAACGGTTGCAGGAATTATCACATTGTCTAAACGTTTTACAGGTGGTAAAGGCTGGAACTATTTTGCACCGACACAGAGCTTGGTTGATGTTTATGAAAAAGATGACGAAAGACGTTCGACAACTTTTGTCGCTCCGGGGGACATGTTTGGTCTGAAAGATAATTTGCAAGAAGTGACAAGCGAAAATATCGGGGATTTGGCTACAGGATATATGTGTGTAAAATATAGTCAAAACTACCTGAATATGAATGTGTATGATTGGCGTTCAGGGAACGATCAACCGTTGTTGCGTCTGTCGGATGTATATTTGATTTATGCAGAATCGGTTATGCAGTTAGCCGGAGCGAACTACCAGAACAGAACGGTGGAGGTGCCGGCAGCGGCCGAAGCATTAAATGCGGTAAGACGTCGTGCTTTCCGTGTACAGGATAACTCGAAAGATGTACCTGCTACATTTGAAAATCTGATGGCTGAACGCAGACGTGAGTTGGCTTACGAAGATGAACGTCATTATGATCTGGTTCGCTGGGGTGCAGCTAAGGATATTTATGGCGCTGCCACATTGGAGTCAGATCCACGTGGACCGCGTAACTTTGTACCTGGTCAGCATGATCATTTCCCGATACCACAAAATGAAATAGATAATACGAACGGATTGCTGATTAATAATCCGGCACCGGGGTATTCTACTTTTGAATAGACCATGAATAATTACATAATATGTGTTGTTTATTTGCCACGATGCACACCCATGATTAGGTGAGCTCTTTTATTCACGAAAACGGATGGTTTGTTTGATGGCTTAGGCAAATCAACAAATCATCCGTTTTCATATTTAAAAACCCATTATCAGATAAAACGATTATGAGAAAAATATATTTATTGGTAGCATTATTTGCTGTTACTGTATGTACGACACAAGCACAGAGTCGTCGAGATAAAGAACAAACCTATACATTGGACAATCCTTACGAGACAGTGATTGTTCAGCCTGTAAAAGGTAAAAAGGTGAAGAACGTAATTCTGATGATCGGAGACGGTATGAGTCTGATGCATCAATATTCGGCATGGACTGCTAACGGAGGCAAGCTGAATATCGAGAATTGTCCGATCGTAGGATTGTCCAAGACTTATTGTGCCAATAAACTGATTACGGATTCAGGAGCTGCGGGTACAGCAATGGCTACCGGGAAGAAAACGAATTATCACAGTGTAGGTGTAGATACAAACGGAAATTCACTTCCGTCGCTGACGGATATTGCAAAAGATAAAGGATTGTCGACAGGTGTTGTCGTAACATGTCGATTAAATGATGCTACTCCGGCTGCTTTTTGCGCAAATAGTGTAGATCGGGATGATGCAGAAAAAATTGCAGCAGATTATTTAGATTGCAATGTTGATTTTATTTTCGGCGGAGGCAGTAAACATTTTACACAACGAACAGATAAAAGAAATCTGGTTGAAGAGTTTAAAGTGAAAGGATATCAAACACCTCAGTCCTGGGATGCATTGAAAGATATTAAACAACTGCCGGTATTTGCAGCAGTTGATACATTGGATTTACCTGTACCGTCCATGCGCGGAGATATCTTGGGAGATGCTTCAATAAAAGCTATTGAGCTTTTGAGCAAGAATAAGAAAGGTTTCTTTCTAATGGTTGAGGGATCTCAATTGGATGATTACGGACATTTTAATGATCTGGATCTGCTAATGCAGGAGGTTCATGATTTTGATCGTACTGTTGGCCGTATCTTACAGTGGGCAGAAAAAGATGGCGAAACATTAGTTATCGTTACAGCTGACCATGAAACAGGTGGATTGACATTAGTAGGCGGTGATAAAAATGCGAATACCATTGTCGGGAAATTCTCAACAGGAGGACACAGTGGAGTAATGGTCCCTGTATATTCGTATGGACCGGGATCACAGAACTTCGGCGGCATTTATGAGAATACGTCTATCTTTGATAAAATCAAGAAATTATTGAAATTATAAGAAGCTGAATTGAATTAATTCATACGGCATGTAGAATCTTAATTCAAGATATTATTAAATCTAATTCAGTTTACATGATAAGCTCAGGCATGTATTGTCCCTAATTAGGAATAATACATGCTTTTTTATTTATTACGCGAATAGTTACATAAGGTTTTATTTTAGAAATTGGCAAAATTGAAAATAAGAATAGAGTATTTAAATAAAAAATGATAATTTTGCGACCCAAAGTAAGCTTAAATATATCATGGGTCAATTTGATTATATCATAGTCGGAAGTGGATTAGCTGGACTTTATAGCGCATATAAAGCGGCAAAACATGGAAGAGTCGCGTTGGTGACAAAGTCAAACCTACGTGAAAGTAATTCTTACTTTGCTCAAGGCGGAATTGCTGCTGTTACAGGAGAAGAAGATGATCCGAGTTTACATTTTCAGGATACTATGATCGCAGGTCGCGGATTATGCGAAGCACCAATCGTAAATATTCTGGTAAATGAAGGACCGGTACGTATTCAAGAGCTTATTCGTGACGGAATGGTATTTGATACCGAGAACGGAGCTCTTTCACTGGGACTGGAAGGAGGACATCATCGGAATCGTATTCTTCATGCGGGAGGAGACTCAACAGGAAGAATGATAACAGAGTTTCTGATTGGTAAAGTGGAAAAAGAAAAACACATTCAGATTTTTGAAAATTTGTCAGTCATTGATTTGCTGACAGAAGATAACTGTTGTTACGGTGTGAGAGCCTGGTGTGAGACGGAAGAACGTGAAAAGCTATTTTATGGACATCATGTATTTCTGACTTCAGGTGGAGCATCGGCAATTTATAGCAGAACTACAAATCCGGAAACAACTATCGGAGATGGAATCGCACTGTGCTATAATGCAGGATGCCGGGTTATGGATATGGAGTTTATTCAATTTCATCCGTCAGCACTTTATCTGGAGAATTCTTCAAAGGCTTTCCTTATTAGTGAGGCAGTAAGAGGTGAGGGAGCTTATTTATTCAATGATGCAGGAGAGCGCTTTATGTTGCCTAAACATGAATTGGCAGAGCTTGCACCGCGGGATATTGTGGCACGGTCAATTTTCAAAGAGATGCTTCGGGATAAGAAACCATATGTTTATTTATCCTTGAAACATTTGGAGGAAGAGAAAATAAAACTACGCTTTCCGACAATCTATAAACGATGTCAGGAGCAAGGTCTTGATTTGACAAATAAGATTCCGGTTGCTCCGGCAGCTCACTATACTGTGGGTGGAATTATTACAGATGCTTTCGGGAAGACAGATGTGGATCGTTTGTATGTTTGCGGAGAACTGGCTGCCACAGGTATAATGGGGGCCAATCGTTTGGCTTCTAATTCTCTGCTGGAATGTCTGGTATTTGCTCACAGGGCCATAGAAGATACTCTGAATATCGGAAAACAACAGGCTTTTCCAAATTTTAAGCTACGATACTATAAAGATTCAAGTAAAATAGAGCATTTTTGCAAACTGAAGACAGAGATCGCTGATTTAATGAATTATCATTCGGGGATTATTCGCTCGGAGTTGTTATTGAAAGAAGGGCTTTCCTTTATTGAAGATAAAATGAAAAAGCTATCAGCCGAAGCGGAGTACTATGATGAGGCTTCTCGGAAGTTGCTGACTGTAGCGTCGCTTATTATGAAACCTGCTATGTTCAGAAAAGAAAGTAGAGGAGGACATTATAGAGAGGATTATCCGTCAGAGAATGAAGAATATAAGGTTCATTCAATTCAGCAAAAAGATAAGGGTCTAAGGACTTCTCAAGTACAACAAGAAATATTGAAACACAATTTATTATATCATTATGACTACACAATACACTAATCTGATTGATAAATTAATCGATCTGGCATTGGAAGAAGATATTCATACAGGAGACATAACAACCGAATCAATTATTCCGGAATCGTCACAAGCAATAGCAACTATGACAGCTAAAGCTGATGGTGTGATTTCAGGACTGAACGTAATCAAAAATGTATTTGAACGTTTTCAGAAAGATCTTGTATGGGCTCCTTTTGTAAAAGACGGGGATCATGTGAAAAAAGGAGATGTAATTCTTCGTATCGAAGCAAGTTATCCGACTCTTTTGAGAGGAGAGCGTTTGTCGTTGAATATTTTTCAACGTATGTCGGGTATTGCAACTGAAACAAATAAATACGTAAAAGAACTGAGTAATACAAGTACACAGCTATTGGATACGCGTAAAACTGCACCCGGTCTTCGTGTATTGGATAAGTTGGCTGTTAAACATGGCGGTGGAACGAATCATCGTATGGGATTGTATGATATGGTTATGATCAAAGATAATCATATCAAAATGGCAGGGTCTATAACAAAAGCAGTGGAACAGGTTCGTCAGAATGTTTCGGCTGAAATTAAGATAGAAGTAGAAACAACCACTCTGGCAGAGGTGCAGGAAGCGTTGGATTGTAAAGTTGATATCATTATGCTTGATAATATGAGTAATGAAACAATGACACAAGCAGTTCAACTTATCGGAGGGAGAGCGAAAACAGAAGCTTCCGGTAATATGAATATTCCTCGTCTGAAAGAAGTTGCTTCAACAGGTGTTGACTTTATTAGTGTAGGTGCATTAACACATACGGTTTCGGCAATGGATATCAGTATGAATATTCAGGTTCAATAATCCTAATAGAGTAGCAGAATGGAAAAACAAGCATTGATAGAAGCGATTGAGAAACTGAAGAAAGAAAAAAATGCCATTGTTCTGGCACACTATTATGCGCATCCCGACGTACAGGATATTGCTGACTCCTTAGGAGATTCATTGGAACTGTCGCGAAAAGCAGGCTCTACAGATGCCGATATTATTGTTTTTTGTGGTGTTCATTTTATGGCAGAGACTGCTGCTATAATCTCACCTGATAAAAAAGTACTGATACCGGCTTTGCGTGCAGGGTGTTCATTAGCCGAAAGTATAGAAGGAGAAGATTTGAGGGAGTGGAAACAAGCGAACCCTGACGGGATCGTTGTCAGTTATGTGAATACTACAGCTGAGGTGAAAGCCGAAACAGATTATTGCTGTACTTCGGCTAATGCTCTGAAAGTAATTAAGCATTTACCTGCAGATAAAAAAATCCTTTTTTGCCCGGACTATAATTTAGGTAGCTATATCCAAAAAGTGACCGGACGTAAGATGGAAATATGGAGAGGAAATTGCTGTGTGCATCAAAAGATTACGACAGATATGATTGTCCGTAAAATAGAAGAGTATCCCGATGCGGATATCCTGATTCATCCGGAATCAATTTGCTCACACGATGATCGTATATTGAATACACCTGTATGTTACTTGTATTCAACATCGGGTATTATTCGTCATGCAAAAGAATCACCTAAAAAGAGATTTGTAATTGCAACAGAGAATGAAACTATTCATAAACTCCAAAAAGATAATCCGGATAAAGAGTTTATACCGGTTGATTCTAAAACAATCTGCGGATCAATGAAACGAGTTACCTTGCAGGGTGTTTACGAGGCTTTGATGGAAGAGAAATATGAAGTTAAAATAGCTCCTGAAATTTGTGAGAAAGCACTTTTGCCTATACAGCGAATGATGGAAATAGGATAATATCAGAAATAACGCTTAATGGACTGACTATTTGATGTCGAATTCTGTTAGGCGTTATTTTTTTAATCTGTTTCAGAAATAATAAATCATGACCGGAATGCATTTTCAGGTTTTAAAATTATAGAATAAAAGATGGATAAAATGAAACGATTTTTACGGACAGTGCTGGTTGTTGCAGCTTGTATGTTTGCATGTACAATCCACGCACAAGGTTTTTTGCAAGGATTGAATAAAGACAAATTAAAAGAATCACTTCAGAATGTGGTTGAGAATGTAGCGAGTGAACATATTCGCTTTAATATAACAGGTGAGTGGATTTATAAAGGGGCAACGGTGAATCTTAAATCTTCGAATCAACTTGCAAATATAGGCTCGCAGGTGCTTGGTAATACATTGGATACTAAGATAAATGAACAATTATCTAAGATCGGCGTAAAACCAGATATGATGCGAATGACTTTTAATTCAGATTCGACATTTCAGGCTACAACGGATCAGAGAGAAATAAAAGGCACCTATTCCTATAATTCATCGTCGCAAGAACTGACTTTGATGATTGCTAAAACATTACCAGTTAAAATAGCGGTTGAGGTGAAAGCAACAAATATTGAATTTTTATTTGATGCAGACGGGCTATTGACAATATTAAAGAAAATAGGAAATACAGTACAGATAAAGGCGTTGGAGAGTCTGACAGCGTTACTGAATAATTATGATGATATGCAAGTCGGTCTAAAGTTTAATGCAGCTGACGGTCGTAAGTTAGAGGATATGATCGGGAAATAAACAGATCTTGTAATGTTTATATCTAAAATACGAACAGGTAAATATAGTCTTGAGATACCTTTAGGTGCAAAGGCAAATATACAAATCAAGGATAGTTTGTTTCGAAAACTTAGTGGAGGCGAATATGAGCTCAAGCTGATAGATGTTGGCGGGGAGGTATGGAAGCAATCATTTGTTGTAGAGCACTGATAAAAAAGAAGAGTCTGAATTCAGTTTTCAGACTCTTCTTTTTTAGTTTATAGCGAGATGTTGTTTTTATTAGTTGCTGGATGCAGAAACCTAACGGGCTTTGGGGTTGTTATATATATTGCTGAACTTTAACTAAATGTATTATATGATGGACCAAATCAATGTAAAAACTCACAAACCAAAAGTGCTTGTGTTAGGTTCTAATTTTGGAGGTCTGACAGCGGCACGTCTAATTCGTGAAGAGGCTGGTCAAACAGTTGATATTACGGTTGTGGATCGTAAATCTTATCTCTTGTTTGTTCCGAATATCCCTTTAGAAGTATTTGCGAACAATGATCCTATTGATAAACTGCATATGCCTTTTTATCATTTTCTTAAAGATGATAATATTGATTTTCTTCAAGCTGAGGTGAAGGAAATTGATGTTGTTTCAAAAAATGTAACTATAATGCCGGTAGAGCGGCCCGGAAGTGCGATTGAAAAGGTATATTATGATTATCTGGTTATAGCATTAGGTGCACGACTGGATTATTCAGCTATACCTGGATTTGCAGAATACGGTCATACTGTTTCAGATAGTTATTATGGTAATAAATTGCGGCACTATTTATTTAACGGACATTATAAAGGTGGTCCTATAGCTGTCGGTTCTGCTCGTTTTAAAATGGGTAAAAAAGGGAATCCAGAATGGTTAAATGAAATGAAAGCTGCTTGTGAAGGGCCTCCGTTAGAGATATCACTCGGATTATCAGATTTGCTTGAACATCATAAATGGGGTAGTTCAAAAAATATTACGCTATTTACACCTGGGGAGTATATTGCCGAAGATGCAGGTATTCCGATTGTGAAAGAATTCTTGCATATGGTTGTTGATGAAATGAAAATGGGTTATGTGAATAATGTCGGCGATATTAAAGAAATATATAAAGACGGTATTGAATTTACTAATGGTCAATCTGTAGAAGCGGAATTAAAAATAGTCCTTCCGAACTGGAATCCTCACACTTTTATGAAAGATTTACCGATAGTAGATGAGGAAGGTTTCTTAATGACTGATTTATATATGCGAAATCAAGAACATCCGGAAGTTATGGGTGTTGGTGACGCAACCGCTTTAGCTGCGCCGAAATTAGGTGGAATAGGAGATATGCAGGCTCGAATTGTCGCTCGACAGATAGCTAAGGATATGGGTGTGTTAAAGCATCCTGAAGAAGATAAACCATTTAACCCTGTGATTATGTGTTTCGGGGATATGGGACATCATAAGGCCTTTTATATTCATTCGGATCTTTTCTATGGAGGAAAAACGGGAATAATGAAAATGGGGCATATGTATTATGCTATGAAAATGGGATTTAAAGAAATGTACTACCGTACGGGAGGCAAGCCTCCTGGATGGGGTATTCGTTTGACTGAACTAGTTGGCGATTGATTTATGACTGCTCAAATAGTATTAATAAAAGAGACCTGATAAAAATCTTTTACCAGGTCTCTTTTATTATTTTCTAAATTTCACATGCCTTTCTTTAATCCGATTTTAATTAAAAACCAATTCATAGGATAAGCTGTAATAAAGCCACATAGCATAGCTATTTGCATATTAAACCAAAAATCGACAGAAGTTTTGCTGTATTGATAACCATCATTGATAATAAATATGGATATTGCCATCCATCCATACATGCCGATTTGCCAAGATGTTAATGATAAGAAATCAGCTTTAGCGGCTTTCTCAATAGCTTTCTGTATCGGAATTTTACTATCCATTTCTCTTATAGCGGCATATTGAAAATATACACCAATAATTAAAGCTAAAATATAATCAAATACCCATGCTCCTATTAAAAAACTGCCTCCAATAAAAATAGGATGAAGTCCGGTGAATGACTCCCCAATAATGTCAGCTAAAGTACAACCTGCTCCACAATGTAAGGCGGATAATCCAATCGATTGCCACTTGGGACGATTCATACTCATATCCGGCATGTCCATCTTCATGTCATCTTTCATGTTCATATCCGGCATATCCATTTTCATGTCAGATTTCATATTCATATTCGGCATGTCCATCTTCATGTCATCTTTCATGTTCGTATCCGGCATGTCCATCTTCATGTCTTTCTTCATGGTCATATCAGACATATCCATTTTCATATCAGATTTTTCTGTTCTGATATTCTTTTTGCCTCTTCCTATGCATAAATAGGCGATTAATCCAAGAATAGAAGCCCAGAGGCCGGTTAAAACCCAAACAGGACCCATGATTTTCATGTCTTGTTTATGAGAACGTAAATCTATAGCGATATAAATAGCGCAAAGTAGAGCGATGGTCAAGGTTAATCCACCGATAATTGTAAAAAGGTTTAATGATTCCATAAATTAAATATGATAGAATTTTAGATGAATTTAATAACATTAAAACACTTGATAGATGAAAAAGATTAGAGCTTTGCTCGAAAAGGGTGGTATAAGAAGCAAAATGATAAAATTGTAGATTGAAGTTGTTTAAATATGTCTAAAAATCAAAGGGTTATTAATTGAATTTATCCTTTTAAATTAGTAAGTTTGCGAAAAGGATAATTAAAACAGATGAACTATGGTAGATACACGTTTAGCACACTTTAATGATATAGAGCAAATCAGATTAATATATAAAGATACAATTCAACAGAGTAATAAATATGATTATACTGCAGAGCAATTAGAAGCCTGGATAAAACGTGGCGATAATCTCGAAGAATGGGAAAACAGAATACAGGATCAGTATTTTGTTGTGGCATTTGAAAATGATAAGGTCATTGGCTTTGCTTCATTGCGAACGGATGGGTATCTGAGTAATGTGTTTGTTTTACCCGAATATCAATCTAAAGGTATCGGTCGGTTGCTTTATGAGAAAATAGAGAAACATGCCAAACGGATGGATATGTTTCAGATCATAAGCGCTGTGAGTGTGACAGCGAAGCCTTTTTTTGAAAAACTAGGTTTTGATTTGGTGAAAAAACAAACTGTTAATATAGGTATTGAGGTTACGAACTATCTGATGCAAAAAAATGTCTGAATAATTTATAAATGAATACTATGAAAAATAACAGATAAAACTTCCGTACTTACAGCTTGTTATAGTACAAAGCAAAACAGCGTCTTTAATTTTTTGTAACAATGGAAAAAGAAAAGAAAGTTTTATTTGTATTGTCTTCGCATGCGAGATTTGATAGCACGGGCGAAGCAACAGGATGGTGGTTAAGTGAAGCGTCGCATCCCTGGAAAGAGTTGCATGAGTCAAATATAAAAATAGAATTTGTCAGTCCAAAAGGAGGAAAAGCTCCTGTTACGGGTGTTGATATGTCAGATTCTGTAAATAAAGAGTTTTTGGGAAATACGTTCGTTTTGGATCAAATAGCTCATACGTCAACTCCCGATCAAATTCATGTACATGATTATGTAGCTATTCATTTTGTCGGTGGACATGGAGCTTGTTTTGATTTTCCGGATAATTTGGCTTTATCTCAATTAGCGGCTGATTTTTATGATAATGGAAAGATTGTATCCGCGGTCTGTCATGGTCCTTCAGGATTACTAAATGTTAAATTGTGGGATGGTTCTTTCTTGTTGAAAGATAAAAAAGTAACCGGATTTAGCGATTTGGAAGAGCTGGAGATTAAAAAAATATATGATGTTCCTTTTTTACTTCAGTCTGAGATGATGTTGCGCGGGGGTATTTTTCAGTTAAAGCCAAATTGGAGTGATCACGTTGTGATTGATGGACGGCTGATTACCGGACAGAATCCCCAATCGGCCAGATCTTTGGGTAGAGAACTAGTGAAAATGATACAGGCATTGAAATAAAAGGGATGAGTGTGTTTAATTCTTATATTTATCTAATGAAGTAAAAAAATATGTTTTGTAGCAAGATGGAGTGTGGCTCTTTGTGCTTGAAAAACGGATAGTTAGGTAGAGTTAAGAAAAGAAGAGTATTGATGTGATCTATTTGTGAAATTATATTATTTGCTTGTTTCATTATATATTTGAATGCAAATTCTAAAAAAACCTGACTGAAAATGAAAACGGACATTGAGATTGCTCAAGAAGCCAAAATGAAGCTTATTACCGAAATCGGTTCGATGATGGGAATATCTTCAGATGATTTGGAACTTTATGGTAAGTATAAGGCGAAAATTCCTTTAACTTATTTGAAACCTGATGATCAAATTGTATCGAAACTGATTCTTGTTTCGGCGATTTCGCCAACGCCTGCCGGCGAAGGCAAAACAACTGTTTCTATTGGTTTGGCGCAAGCTCTTAACCGTCTGAACAAACAAGCTACTGTTGTATTAAGAGAACCGTCCTTAGGGCCTGTATTTGGTATCAAGGGTGGAGCTGCCGGCGGTGGATATTCGCAGGTAGTGCCTATGGAAGATATAAATCTTCATTTTACAGGAGACTTTTCAGCTGTAGAGAAAGCGCATAACTTATTAGCTGCTTTGATCGATAATAATCTTCAGATGACTGACGGATCATTAAATATGGATCCAAGAACTGTTACATGGAAACGCGTAATGGATATGAACGATCGAGCATTGCGTAAGATTGTAATTGGTTTGGGTGGGACGACAATGGGTGTTCCCCGAGAGACTGGTTTTGATATTACAGCCGCATCAGAGATTATGGCCATTCTTTGTTTGTCAAAAGACAGAGAAGATCTTAAGCGTCGCTTAGGTAATATTCTTGTAGGTTTTACATTTGATAAAAAACCGGTTTATGCAAGAGATCTGAAGGCGGAAGGAGCTATGGCTGCTTTATTGAAAGACGCGATTCTTCCGAATTTGGTACAAACTCTTGAAGGCACTCCGGCAATTGTGCATGGCGGGCCGTTTGCTAATATAGCGCAGGGGACAAACACAATTATAGCTACTAAAATTGCAATGTCAAATTCTGAATATACAATTACAGAAGCAGGATTTGGTTTCGATTTAGGTGGTGAGAAGTTTCTGGATATAAAATGCCGTGAAGCAAACATTGCTCCAAATGCTGTTGTAATTGTTGCGACTGTGCGTGCATTGAAGTATCATGGTGGAGCTAAATTAGCAGATTTGAAACAAGAGGATCTGGATGCTTTAAGTAAAGGTATTGTGAATCTGGAAAAACATCTTGAGAATGTTAAGAAGTTTAATCTGATACCAGTTGTAGCGATCAATAGATTTGACACAGATTCGGAAGCAGAATTGAAGTTTATTATTGATTTCTGTGCCGAGCAAGGAGTCAGAGCAGCCATTAGTGAGGGATTCGCAAAAGGTGGTGCAGGAGTAGAGCAATTAGCTAAACTTGTGATGGAAGTTACGGATCATTGCTGTCCGCAATTTAAACCAATTTATGATACAGACTGGACCGTTGAAAGTAAAATCGAAACGATTGCTCGTGAGATTTACGGTGCGAAATCAGTAGTTTATACGCCAGCAGCTAAACAAGCAATGAAGCGTATCTATGATTTAGGATTGGATAAATTGCCTATCTGTATGGCTAAAACGCAAAAATCACTTTCAGATAATGCTTCTTTAATTGGACGACCAAAAGATTTCGTGATGACTGTTCGTGAGATTGAGATTGCTGCAGGAGCAGAGTTTATCGTTGCTATTACCGGCGATATGATGCGTATGCCTGGTTTGCCTAATCATCCGTCATCTGAGAAAATAGATATTGATAATTCGGGGCATATTACCGGATTGTTTTAACTAAAGCTCAAATGAGAGGTATATATATTAAAAAAGACTACTTATTACAAGTAGTCTTTTTTATTTTGCATATGTCCGAAAACATATGTCATTAACAAAGCTAAGAACAAAGAACGAACTAATATTTTTTATCAGATAAATTCGACAACGCCTGTATGTAGATTGAAAATTGCTCCAATAACTTTAATTTTTCCTTCATGTTCCATTTCAGAAAGGATTTTGCTTTCCACGCGAACACGTTCTACCATAATTTCTACATTTTTACGAACAACATTATCTTCGAATTTATCGTGATGTTTTTGGATACCACAGTTGATGCATGAATCAATAGCAGGCTTGATTTTATCTAACATTTGTGTCATATTTCCAGCGTCTACTCCTTCGCATGCTGAATGAACAGCCCCACAACATTCATGACCTAATACTAAAACAACTTTAGAGCCGGAGTGTTCACAGGCATATTCCATGCTGCCCAAAATATCTTCATTGATAATATTGCCTGCAACACGAGCAACAAAGATATCACCGAGTCCCTGATCAAAGATAGTTTCAACCGGAACACGTGAGTCAATACATGAAAGGATAATAGCTCTTGGGTGCTGACCTTCGATAGATTCTTCGAGCTGGGCATTATAGTCTCGTTGGTGTAATCCTTTATTCACAAAAGCCAGATTACCTGACTTAAGAATTTCGATTACTTGATCAGGTGTTTGTGACTCAACTTCTTTTTGAGTTAACACATGTGATTCAATTTTCTCTTCAACTTTTTTAAATTCTGCACACGATGCACATAGCATCAAAACGCCCATTAGAGGGAATAAAATTTTTCTCATAATCCAACTTTATTTTTACTCAGATGAAATTAAGAAGTCGTAAGAACTACTAAATTATATCACACGGTTTCCTAAAATCGGGCGCAAAAGTAGATAATTAATTAACTTTTCAAATGATAAACCTTTAAAAATATTAGTGCGTTTAGGATTAATTACACAATGTAAATTAGTGTGAAATGAATCAAATTGTTGAGATTCGGTATTGATTATTTGAAAAATGAACAAAATAACAATCAAATGAATAGTCAAGATTAAAAAATAGATATTATGCTTCAATCTCCTACAAAAAAAAACTATATTCGCAACCTAAAATAAGTATAGTGTATTCTGTAAAAAGTGATGATGGGTTTTTGTAATATACTCAATTTTGGAATACGCTGAAATTAATGAATTTAAATATTATTGTAACATTATACTGACTTATGAGTAAGAAGTTTGCTGAATATTCTCAACTCAACCTCTCTGACGTAAATAAAGAGGTATTGAAAATGTGGGATGAAAATGACGTTTTTCATAAAAGCTTGACTACACGCGAAGGAAACCCTTCTTATGTCTTTTTCGAAGGGCCACCCTCTGCAAATGGTATGCCAGGTATTCACCACGTAATGGCTCGTTCGATTAAAGATATTTTTTGTCGTTTCAAAACGATGAAAGGTTTTCATGTAAAACGTAAAGCAGGATGGGATACTCATGGGTTACCTGTTGAGCTTGGTGTCGAAAAGGCATTGGGTATTACGAAAGAAGATATTGGCAAAACGATTACAGTTGCTGAGTATAATGCAGCTTGTCGTAAAGACGTAATGAAATATACGAAAGAATGGGAAGACCTGACTCATAAAATGGGTTATTGGGTAGATATGAATGATCCGTATATTACGTATGACAATAAATATATAGAAACACTTTGGTATTTGTTGAAAGAGATGTATAAAAAAGACCTTTTGTTTAAAGGTTTTACAATACAACCATATTCTCCGGCAGCAGGTACAGGACTGAGTACACATGAGCTAAACCAGCCGGGTTGTTATCGTGATGTAAAAGATACGACTTGTGTGGCTCAATTTAAAGTAAAAAATCCAAAAGCTGAATGGAGTACATTCGGTGATGCATATTTCTTGGCCTGGACAACAACTCCATGGACTTTACCTTCAAATACGGCTCTTTGTGTAGGTCCTTCTATCACCTATGTGGCAGTTAAGACTTTTAACCCTTACACAGCTTTGCCACAAACAATTGTGATGGCTAAAGATCTTATGGGTTCAATGTTTAACGCGAAAGCGGCAGATTTGAAACTTGAAGATTTCAAGCAAGGAGATAAATTAATCCCTTACGAGGTTGTTGGCGAATATAAAGGAGCAGATCTTGTAGGCATGGAATATGAGCAGTTGATCCCATGGGTTAATCCCGGAGAAGGTGCTTTCCGTGTAATATCAGGTGAATTTGTTACAACTGAAGATGGTACAGGTATTGTTCATATTGCTCCGACATTTGGTGCGGATGATGATCGTGTAGCTAAGACTCATGGTGTTCCGGGCTTGATGATGATCGATAAAGACGGAAACAAGCGTCCGATGGTTGATATGACCGGTAAATTCTTTACTTTGGAGGACCTGGATGCTGACTACGTAAAAGGAAATATCAATACAGAACTATATAGCCAGTTTGCAGGTCGTTTTGTTAAAAATGCCTATGATGCAAATCTGACTGAAAATGATACAACTTTAGATATCGATTTATCTGTAATGTTGAAACAGAATAATCAGGTATTTAAAATTGAAAAACATGTTCACTCATACCCTCACTGCTGGAGAACTGATAAACCTGTATTATACTATCCTCTTGATAGTTGGTTTATTCGTACAACAGCATGTCGCGAACGTATGATTGAATTGAATAATACAATTAACTGGAAACCTCAATCAACAGGTACAGGTCGTTTTGGTAAATGGTTGGAAAATCTGCAAGACTGGAACCTGTCTCGTAGCCGTTACTGGGGAACTCCGCTTCCAATCTGGAGAACAGAAGACGGAACAGAAGAAATTTGTATCGGTTCTGTAGAAGAGCTTTACAATGAGATCGAAAAAGCAGTAGCAGCAGGTGTAATGGCTGAAAATCCATTTAAATCTTTTGTTCCGGGTGATTTCTCTAAAGCAAACTATGATCTGATCGATCTTCACAGACCATATGTTGATGATATTATCCTGGTTTCGGAAAGTGGTAAACCAATGAATCGCGAAACCGATTTGATTGATGTTTGGTTTGATTCAGGTGCGATGCCTTATGCTCAAATCCATTATCCATTCGAGAATAAAGAAATGTTCGATAACCGCGAGGTTTATCCGGCAGACTTTATAGCAGAAGGTGTTGACCAGACACGTGGTTGGTTCTTTACTTTACATGCTATTGCGACTATGATTTTCGATAGTGTATCTTACAAAACTGTTGTTTCAAACGGTTTGGTATTGGATAAAAGCGGAAATAAAATGTCTAAGCGTTTAGGTAATGCTGTCGATCCGTTTGAAACGATTGAGAAATATGGTTCAGATCCTTTAAGATGGTATATGATTACTAATTCATCACCATGGGATAACCTGAAATTTGACATAGATGGTATTGAAGAAGTTCGTCGTAAATTCTTCGGTACATTATATAATACATATTCATTCTTTGCACTATATGCAAATGTTGACGGTTTCTGTTATGCAGAACCTGAAATTGAAATTAATGAGCGTCCGGAAATCGATCGCTGGATTATTTCTCTTTTGAATACATTGGTGAAAGACGTTGAAGAGTATTACAACACATACGAGCCAACACGTGCAGGTAGAGCTATTTCGGAATTCGTAAATGACCACTTGAGTAACTGGTACGTTCGTTTGAACCGTAAACGTTTCTGGGGTGGAGCTTACGATCAGGATAAGATTTCTGCATATCAGACTCTTTATACTTGTCTGGAAACTGTAGCTAAATTGATGTCGCCGATTGCACCTTTTTATGCAGATCGTTTGTATAAGGATTTGACAGCTGCAACCAATAAAGAAGAAGCTTTGTCAGTTCACTTAGCTCAATTCCCTGAATGCAACGATGCTTTAGTGGATAAAACATTAGAAATACGTATGCAAATGGCACAGGAAATTTCTTCTATGGTATTGGCATTACGTCGCAAAGTAAACATTAAAGTTCGTCAACCGCTTACCTCAATTATGATTCCGGTGCTGGATGCAGAACAACAGGCAAATTTGGAAGCAATCAAATCATTGGTATTGAATGAGGTGAATGTGAAAGAAATGAAATTTGTTGATAATGCAGCAGGAATTTTGGTTAAACGTATCAAACCTGATTTCAAAAAATTAGGTCCGCGTTATGGTAAAATCATGAAGCAACTAGCAGCGCGTGTGGCTTCGATGGAACAATCCGAAATTCTTGAATTTGAGCAAAAAGGAGAATTTACCTTTGATATAGAAGGTCAGCAGGCAACTGTTCTTACAAGTGATGTGGAAATTATCTCAGAAGATATTCCGGGATGGTTGGTAGCTAATGAAGGTCGTTTGACTGTAGCTTTGGACATTACTGTAACAGAAGAGCTGAAACGCGAAGGTATTGCACGCGAACTGGTTAATCGTATTCAGAATATTCGTAAATCAAGTGGATTTGATATCACTGATAAAATTACGATTCGTCTGACTAGAAATACAGAAATGGAAGCTGCTGTTAATGATTTCGGAACTTATATCTGCAATCAGGTTCTGGCAACTGATCTTCAGTTTGTAGATTCTTTGACTGAAGGTACAGAACTTAATTTCGATGAGTTTGATATCAAAGCGGAAGTGATAAAGGCGTAAACAAAAAAATATTTCATGGAGCAATAATCAAAAAGCTCCATGAAATGTTATACTAGATATTATTATTAAAGGTTTTTAAATTTGCAGCTTTTGATATAATATTTTAACTTTGCGGAAACTAAAACCTAA
>JBOFKE010000127.1:0-5370 GCA_051657185.1 Bacteroidales bacterium
GAAAACAGAGCTTTGACTCAAAACGAAATTTCGGAAATTGGGAAGCTTTATCATGAAAAGGTAGAGAAATATGTCCAAAAAGGCTTTAATTCGTCTCTGCAATCAATGGAGCTTGATGATTTGAATAAACGGGCTTATACGCTTCGGGGCTTATCGGTCGCTCTATGGGCGCATTGTAGTAAATATACTTTTGAACAGGCTCTGCAAAGGATTATAGCTGAAGGAGGGGATTCGGATACGAATGCTGCTTTGGCAGGAAGTATCTTAGGTGCTCGTTACGGATTTAAAGCTATTCCGGATTATTTGGTAGAGAATCTGTATAATAAAGAAAAACTGGATTTTTTGATTGATTCGTATATCGCAAAAGTGAATGCAAATTTTAAATCAAAAGCTTAATCTTAAAATATACTCAAAAAGAAAAGAGTTCCTGCGGTTATGTATCGTGGGAACTTTTTTTCTATCCTCACAACGAAACTTCCTACTAAAATAATTTCGCGTTTTATCTGCAACGTGTATATAAACACTTATGCAATAATCGGTTACGTGTTGTAGATAAAACGCAAAAAAAAGTCATTTGTAGTCAGTGTATCACGAGAATCCGGACTCTGACTTTGTGTTAATAAGTATTTGGTCTGATATTCTTTTAAATAACAATTGGTAAGTAAAAATGATTAGTAAGTTGATGTATCCGGGGTTTATTGTTTTCAAAATGAAAGTAGTTGATGGAATATAAAAAAACACAGATGTTTGGACGATTTTATAGTAACTCCTTTTAGGTATAAAAATACGATAAGAGTGAACTGAATCAATAACCGTAATGTTCAATAAGAATCTGATGTGTTTGAATATAAGTAATATAATGATATGAGCTATGAAAACAAATGAAATTATTGAACAGGAGTTTAAGTATGGTGCGCATAACTATCATCCGCTACCGGTTGTGCTGGAAGAAGGCAGAGGGGTTTATGTATGGGATGTAGACGGGAAGCGTTATTATGATTGCTTAGCCGGTTACTCGGCTCTCAATCAGGGACACTGTCATCCTGCAATATTAGAAGCACTTATCAAACAGGCTTCACAATTAACGCTTACATCAAGGGCTTTCCACTCAGATGCATTAGCTCCTTATATGGCTTATATGTGTCAAGTCTTTGGCTATGATAAGTTATTACCAATGAACACCGGTGCAGAGGCGGTTGAAACTGCGTTAAAGCTTGCCCGTAAATGGGGTTACAAGCATAAAGGTATTAAAGAGAATGATGCTATTATAGTGGTATGCAATGAAAACTTTCATGGAAGAACAATTTCTATTATATCCTTTTCATCTGATCCGCAATCATATCAAGGATTCGGCCCTTATACTCCTGGTTTTGTCTCAGTTCCGTATAATGACTCAGAGGCTTTGAGAGAAGTTCTCCAGGATCCTCGTGTTGTTGGATTCCTGGTTGAGCCGGTACAAGGTGAAGCGGGAGTGATTGTTCCTGATCCCGGGTATTTATCTACATGTTATGATTATTGTCAGGAGGCAAATGTTTTGTTTATTGCAGATGAGATACAATCAGGAATGGGTAGGACAGGGCGTTTATTAGCTTGTGATTATGATGAGGTGCATCCCGATGTGTTGATTCTTGGTAAGGCATTATCCGGTGGTTTTTTTCCGATCTCAGCAGTGTTGAGTTCAGATGAAGTGATTCTGTCTATAAAGGCTGGAGAACACGGTTCGACTTTCGGAGGTAGTCCTTTATCAGCTAAAGTTGCACAGAAAGCTGTCGAAGTTCTGATTGAAGAAAATATGATCGAAAATGCTTATCGTATGGGAGAGATGTTCAGAAGTGAAGTAGCAAAAATTCATTCTCCATATATCAGGACAGTACGAGGGAAGGGTTTAATGAATGCAATAGAGATACAACCACAGAATCAGATTGATGCATGGGAAATCTGTTTGCGATTAATGGAAGAGGGTGTTTTAGCTAAACCGACGCACGAGCATACTATCAGATTTACGCCTCCATTGATTATTGATAGTGAGCAGATGACAGAGGTTATACTGATTATTCAAAAGGTTTTAAGTAGTTTGCCGATATAAATATTAAGTTTATGAAAATCAATATTATCGGAGTGCCTTTGCACTATGGTTGTGATCGTTTAGGAGTTGAGAAAGCTCCGAATCATTTGAGAGAAAAAGGACTACTGAATAGAATCCGTCGACATGGTCATAAGACTTATGATATAGGTAACTTATATGTGCCTCATGTTCCTGAAACGGATAAATTCAAGAAAGGTTATAACTTAAAATACCTGGATGCTATTGTAGAGGTGAATAATAATCTCGCAGAAATAGTCTATGACTCCTTACAAGGTGATTCTTTTCCTATAATCATAGGAGGAGACCATGCTTTAGGATTGGGAAGTGCATCAGGTGTAGGTATGAGTTTTGATGATTTCGGGATTATTTGGCTGGATGCGCATGGAGATATTAATACGACGGAAACTTCTCCAAGCGGAAATATACATGGAATGGCACTGGGGGCATTAATGGGTAAAGGCGATAAGGAATTGGTAGATGTGTATGCTCCGGGAAATAAGGTTGATCCTAAAAATGTGTTTTTAGTAGGAACAAGAAGTCTGGATGAAGGAGAGATACGTCTGGTAGAAGAAGAGAATATCAGTATTTATTCGATGAATCTGATCGAAGACAAGGGTATTAAGTTTGTGGCAGAAGACATTATAAAGAAGCTCAGGGAAAGACGTGTGCGAAATATACATTTTAGTATAGATGTAGATTCTTTAGATCCCGCTGTAGCGCCAGGAACCGGAACTCGTGTAGAGAATGGTTTAAGTCTGGTGCAGTTCAAAGAGTTTGTCGAGGCTATACTAGCTACACATTTAGTGAAGTCATTAGATATTGTTGAATATAATCCGGATCTTGATTTGAATGATCAGACCGCTGATGTAGTATTAGATATTTTAGATTTCATTGCAGAGAAGTTATAAAACAACGAAAAGGCACTCAACTCCGGTGCGAGTATGAGTGCCTTTTCAAGAAAAGATGAGAGAAAATCAATTATTTTTTAATCTGTTTGTAACCATAAACAGCTATGTCGCCTAATTCTTCTTCGATGCGAAGTAGTTGGTTGTATTTAGCCATACGGTCAGAACGACTTAATGAACCTGTTTTGATTTGTCCGGAATTAGTTGCCACAGCAATATCTGCAATTGTTGAATCTTCGGTTTCGCCCGAACGGTGAGATGTTACAGAAGTATAACCATTTCTGTGTGCCATCTCAATAGCATGTAAAGTTTCGGTTAATGTACCGATTTGATTCACTTTAATCAAAATAGAATTAGCACAACCTTCTTCAATACCTTTTTTCAAGAACTCAACATTTGTTACGAATAAATCATCACCGACAAGTTGGCAGCATTTGCCAATACGATCAGTTAACAACTTCCATCCAGCCCAATCATTTTCATGCATACCATCTTCGATAGAGTCGATAGGATATTTTTTAATAAGTGATTCTAAATAGTCCACTTGTTCAGCAGATGTACGTTTAGCACCCTTTTCGCCTTCGAATTTAGTATAATCATAAACGCCATTTACATAGAATTCAGAAGCTGCACAATCTAAAGCGATAGTGACATCCTTACCAGGTTCATACCCAGCCTTCTTGATCGCAGTTAAAATCGATTCAAGGGCATCTTCAGTGCCTTCAAGTTCAGGAGCAAAACCACCCTCATCACCTACAGCTGTACTTAAACCTCTGTCATGAAGAACTTTTTTCAAAGAATGAAAGACTTCAGCACCCATACGTAAGCCTTCTTTGAAAGATTTAGCACCAATAGGACGGATCATAAATTCCTGAAATGCGATAGGAGCATCAGAGTGAGATCCACCATTGATAATGTTCATCATTGGCACAGGTAGTACATATGTATTTGTTCCACCAATATATCTGTATAAAGGTAACTCTAAATAATTAGCAGCAGCTCTGGCAACAGCCAAAGAAACACCTAAAATAGCATTAGCACCTAATTTAGCTTTTGTTTTAGTACCGTCAAGCTTAAGCATAGCTTCATCAATTTTCATTTGTTGAAGTGCATCCATACCAAGCAATGCAGGTGCAATAATAGTATTAATATTATTTACGGCTGTTTGAACGCCTTTTCCTAAATAACGTCCTTTATCCCCATCACGTAGTTCTATAGCTTCATTTTCACCAGTAGAGGCACCAGACGGAACAGATGCGCGACCCATAAAACCTGATTCTAAGATTACATCAACTTCTATTGTTGGATTACCGCGAGAGTCAAGTATCTCTCTACCTTTAATTTCTACGATTTTCATATTATCTATAGTTTAAAAAACAACATTGTTATTATACGGATTTATAACAAATCCAATTCAAATTTGGTTTAATCGGGAAGTGCTTAAAAACGCTAAGAGTTATTTATTGATCTGCTTCGTCTGATTTTGAGCGTCTTCAAGTAATTTAGCTGCCTTCTTTCGGGCTTGCTCTTTCATTTGTTCACCAGCTTTTTCAGCAGCCAATTTTAATATTGGATTCTTTGCTTTTCCGATCAGTGCTTCGGCTTGCTTATTTGCATTATCGATTATTTCATTTGCTTGTATTTGAGCATTTGCAAGAATACTATCGGCATTTTGTTGTACTTCATCTTTAGATTTAACAGGTGAAATTTTTTTGTTGAAAATTTCATTGATTGCATTATCAATCATTGCCTGAGTGTTTAATTGCACTTTTGGATCATTAAAACTTCCTGATATAATTAACGGGATAGTTTTAAGTCCTCCTAACTTAGACGAAATCCCTTCAGCGATGCTGATCTTTCCGGTATAATCAATCTCTTGATTTAATGTTGTTTTACCTGAAAGTGTGAGTGTATTTCCCGCAAAACGAATGTCAAAAGGTTTTGTATATACACTTCCATCACTAATTCTGAAAGGTATTACTATATCATTGGCATTAATAGAGTTTAACGATGGATTTTGTAATGCCTGAGCCAGGGCATTTAACGCCTTTAGGTCAGATATAACAACATTCTTAGTTTTGATTATACCCTCTGATTCGACAGATTTCAGAATAGGTTGCATAGATCCGTTGAAATCCATTTGCAGTTTCAGCTGCATATCCATTTGTCCTTTGATATTAGCAAAGACAGGAGCCAGAGATTGAGCCGTTTGGGTTTCGTCGAATAATTGTTTAATGACTATATTCTGCATATTCATATCCATATCCAATACAGGCTTATTCGGGATATGAGTATCAAACGTACCATTACCGGCAACATTGCCACCAAAAAGATCTAATTTTACGCCATTGAGTTTTAGTATACCATCTTTTATTATTA
>JBOFKE010000128.1:0-3282 GCA_051657185.1 Bacteroidales bacterium
GGAATCCTTTTTGAGAGACTTCTTTATGCTTAGGAGCTTTGAAATCAGGTTTTACAGCGGTTGTTTTAGGTTGATTAGCCAAGTGTCCGGCATAATCTTCAAGCTCTTTTTTCCAGTCAACAGAAATACCTACAGAATATTTATCATTTAAATAAATACGTCGGTTTATCTGATCACCTTCATGAGGCAGATCTTTAGCAGCAAAGGTTCCTTTGTCAGGAGCATTGAAATCGATCCAGTTATAAAGGGAACGCCATTCTTTGTCTGTCAGTTTTACACCATAGTGACCATCTTTCAGCATTTTTACTAATGGAGATACTGATGCATGGTATTCATAAGGATATAAAACCTTCATGCCTGCCTCAGGACCCTGACGATGGATATACGGATGAATATTCAGGTAACTAAGGCCATAGCCCAGTTTATCTTTCCGGCCTCCGGTCATATCAGCCAATGCACTTTCTCCATTATGACAGGCAATACAATTCTTGTCCAATATAGGCTGCATCTCCAGATCAAATGTGTAAGATCTGACTCCGCCTTCAGGCTTTTGTAAGCTTTTAGGTTCTTTTTTAGAAGCCAATACCCGTTTAGGAATAGGAATTTGATTTTGATCTTCGTGACAGCCTACACAGGAAACGGTTTCGCCCGGCTGTCCTGTTAACCAGCTTCTCATCCATTGGATAGCACGCCCTTCAGAATCTAATGGCTGAAGAGATATTGGCGTGTTCGCAGGAACTTTGAACATAACAGATCCGTCTTCTTCAACAGGAACAGTACCCAGAAGACGTTTAATATCCCAACCACTCTGTATTCCCTGAGCATCGTGATTGGATTGAGTTTTCTGATAAGCATATTCGTAGGCAAGTACACGTAATTCCTTAACGGTTCCACGCGGTACGCCCTGTAATCCTTCACCTTCGTAAATATCCTGGATAAATACGGTAGCTTCTTTACTGTTCAGATTTGTCTTATCAGGAATAACGGGAGGAGTATCCTTTTTAGTCACCGGAATACCGTAAACCAATCCTTCACCTTCTTGCTCATGAATAAGAGTCAGGTTATCAAATTTGTCAACCAAATAAATACCCCAAAGTGTGTTTGGTGCTAATTTAGCTGTTACGATATGGTAATCTTTATTAAGCGGCTGCGGCTTAAGGAACTGTGGCCATACACCATCAACCATTTCATCTTTGACGATCGGAATAATCGGACGCTGGCTAAAAGGTAACTCTTGTACCATTCCTTTTTCTTCTTTACGGCTGATTGCCGGATCGAAGATGATTAGGCGCCCCGATCTTTGAGTGCCGTGATGTCCGGAAATAATACCTACAAATTGAGTCGGATGATCCGGAATAGGCTGAACATCATAAATTGATGTAGGGAAAACAGAGCCGCTTCCATAAAGAGAGCGTTGCTCCGTTCCATCCGGATTCATGTGCATAACGATACGAGAGAAGTAGTGAGTCAGATCGGTATACTCCCATCTGACATACATAATACGTCCGTTATTCATCACGACCGGCCCCCAGTTTGCATCCTGATCGAAAGTAATACGACGAATATTGTTATTCTTAGGATCAATAATACAGAAGTTTCCGACTTCATCATCTCCATTTACGCAAGGAACACCATGTACACCGACGTTTGCAGCTGCCATAATTTTACCATCAGGCAAATAAGTAGCATCGAAAAAGTCAAGATGTTCAGGTAGTCCGTTTGTAATCTGTTTCAGATTTTTCCCATCAACACCTACTTCGAAAACTTGCCAGTGATGGTCATTTTCTGTAGGCATGGAAAACAGGATACGATCAGCATCCCAATGCAATTTTAAATCAGGAACAGAGAAAGAGGATTGTGGTTTGAAAATAGTCTGTTTGCTTATATCTCCCCTTAAGTTAGATAATACAGCAATTTCCGCATCAAACCCTGTTTGTGCAGCTGATGTCTGATTAGACCAGTTGTTCGGAGGAGTTCCTAAAGAAGGTGGATTGCTGTGGCGAGCTCTTTCACCTAATTTATAACGACCTACGACCAGTTTGTCTATATCCAAAAGCGGATTATCAACCAATATTGCTTTTTTTAATTCAAGCGCACGGTTTGCACAACTGATTGCATCGGAATTATATCCATAAATACCATCAAACCCTTTAGCCTGAAGTAACTTCAGCTCTGCGAAGCGTTGTTTGTTTTTAGTAAGATCATATCCTTTCATCTTAGCCATGTCATCCATAGCATTTTGAATAGCAGAAAGATCTAGCCACTCCAACTGAGTTTGCAATGAATAAACCTGCAAAGCCTCATTGGTTATACTTTTCAGAGCATTGATCTGCTCAGAAACAGATGGTAGCTGTTCCGCAGTAGCAATTCGTTGCTTGAAACTGTCATTCTTTTTTAAACGGGCAATAACTCCCCGGATATATTTTGATTGCTTTTCAAGCTCTTTCGAATCGTCTGTCTGAACAGTTTGGTTCTGTGGTGCAGCATGAAGTACATAAGGATTACTTAAAACGGAACCGCAGAACATTGACAAGAACAACAATTTTTTCATGTATTTGCTTTCGTTGTTAGTTGATTAGGTATTTAGTTTTTCTCTTTTAGTTCTGTATATAACTGATATCCTTGTCTGGCGGTTAAACCTTCGTGTACAACACTATGAACAGCCTGGATCATAGCAGCCGGAGCTTCGCTCTGGAATACGTTTCTTCCCATATCTACCCCGGCAGCTCCTTCCTGAATAGCCCGGTAACATAGATCTAACGCTTCATACTCTTCCAGTTTTTTTCCACCTGCAATCACGATTGGCACCGGACATCCCGAAACCACTTTTTCAAATCCGTCACAGTAATATGTCTTAACAACATTTGCTCCATTTTCAGCACAAATACGAGAAGCCAATCCGAAATAACGAGCATCTCTTGCCATTTCTTTACCGACAGCAGTTACACCCATAACAGGAATACCGTAACGTGAAGCTTTATCTACAGTCTGATACAGATTGGCAATTGTTTTTGCTTCCATCGCTTTATCTCCGATAGCAAGCATAATTGCCAAAGCAGAGGTATTCATACGGATTGCATCCTCAATGTCAATAACGACATTGTCATTCAATTCTGTAAGGATAGAAGTTCCGGCATCAGCTCTAAGACAAATCGGTTTATTGCAGTTTGCAGGTACTGATGAACGTAAAATACCACGTGTACACATGATACTGTCTGCGTACTGAATTAATGGTTCGATTGTTAAATCGATACGCTCTAATCCGGATGTAGGACCCATTAT
>JBOFKE010000129.1:0-2604 GCA_051657185.1 Bacteroidales bacterium
CGTTGTAGCGGGGGCAGGATATAAAGTGGCAAAACACGGTAATTTTGGAGCAACTTCGGTTAGTGGTGCCTCTAATGTGCTGGAATATCTGGGGATTCGTTTTTCTTCTTCAGAAGAGCAGTTGCAAAAGTCAATAGAACAAAGTGGAATTGCTTATTTACATGCACCTCTTTTTAATGAAACAATGAAAATAGTAGCACCTGTAAGGAAAACATTGGGTGTTCGTACACTATTTAATATTTTAGGTCCATTGATTAATCCTGCACAGCCGTCAAGGATGTTATTGGGTGTCTATAATCTGAAGTTAGCCCGTTTATACGCTTATGTGCACCAGCAAAATAATCAGGAATATACGATCGTGAACAGCCTTGACGGTTATGATGAAGTTTCACTGACTTCACCGTTTAAAATACTGAGAGCTAACGAAGAGTCTATTTATAATCCTGAAGATATAGGCTTTAAAACTGCGCATCAGAATGATTTATCGGGTGGTGACTCCGTTGCAGATGCTGCACGCATTTTTATGGAATTGTTACATGGAAAAGGCACAGAGGAACAGAAGCAGTGTGTTATATTGAATGCCGCTTTTGCCATTCAGACATTAAGTCCCGATATGGATCTGCTTCATGCCATAGATCAGGCATCTGAATCCTTAGCCAGTGGGGCTGCTAAAAAATCATTTCTTCTTTTTCATCAATTAAACTCCTGAATTATGAATATCCTGGATAAAATCCTTAAAAATAAAGCAGAGGAAGTAAAGCTTCATGCATCAATGTTTCCGGCAGCTCATCTGATGGATCCTGTTTTTATGAATCGGGAATGTGTTTCTCTGAAAAGCTCGATACAAAACTCAGGGCATGGGATCATCGCTGAATTTAAACGAAAATCACCTTCGAAAGGCTGGATACAGCAGTATGCAAAAGTAGATGCAGTAGTTGATTTATACACACAGGCAGATGTAGCAGGAATATCTGTGCTTACCGACCAGATATTTTTCGGTGGTCACTTGAATGATCTGAAAGCGGCAAGAAAGAAAACCTCAAAACCTCTTTTGCGAAAAGATTTTATTATTGATGAATATCAGATATTACAGGCTAAAGCTTTTGGCGCAGATTGTATTTTGCTCATTGCTGCAGCTTTGCCTGTGAAGCGGGTAAAAGAACTATCCGCGTTTGCACATGATTGTGGTCTGGAAGTTTTACTTGAGTTGCATGATGAGAGTGAGCTGGACTCCCTGGTTTCGAACCCTGATATTATCGGTGTGAATAACCGGAATCTGAATACATTCGAAACATCAATCGAAAACTCTCTGAAGGTAATTAAATCCTTGCCGGAAGATTGTGTTAAGATTTCTGAGAGTGGTATAAGTAGCGTAGATCAGATGCAACACTTGCGTCAGGCCGGGTTTAATGGTTTTCTTATCGGCGAAAGTTTTATGCGCGATCTTGACTCACACCTGTTATTACCTGATTTCACCCATAATCGGTCTGTGTCTTTATGAATTCAGAAATGAAAGTTAAGGTATGTGGTCTGAAGTTTGAATCCAATATTCTTGCGGTAGATTCATTGGGTATCGATTACGTCGGGTTTATTTTTTATGAGAAATCCCCGCGATATATTGATGAAGCTCAATTCTCATTGATTGCTAATCTGGATATAAACGCGCAACGGGTAGGTGTATTCGTAAATGAATCGTATGAGACAATTATCTATAAAGCCGACGCTTGTAAAATACATACGATTCAATTACATGGGAATGAATCTGTTGATTTATGTATGCGATTACGTCAGGCGGGATACCGGGTTTGTAAAGTCTTTAGTATTTCAGAAGCAAAAGATTTCAATCTATGTGAGGCTTATCAGCAAAGTTGTGATTTCTTTCTTTTTGACACGAAATGTCCCGGTGCCGGAGGAAGCGGCAAATCATTTGACTGGTCTTTGTTGCAGTTTTATAATGGAACGATACCTTTTTTACTGAGCGGAGGTATAAGTACAGACAGTTGGGATGATTTAAAACGAGTGGAACACCCTATGCTTAAAGGTTATGACTTGAATAGTTGTTTTGAGTCTGCTCCTGCTTTAAAAAACACGTCTTTATTGGATAAATTCCTGATAAAAAAACAAAACTATGAATCGAATAAAACAATTATTTCAGATAAAAAAGAGTGATGTCCTTTCAGTTTATATAACAGCAGGATATCCTTCGTTGGACAGTACGGTTGATTTGATCAAAAAATTAGAAAAGGAAGGGGTAGATATGATTGAAATCGGAGTTCCTTATTCAGATCCTTTAGCAGACGGACCGGTAATTCAGCGGAGCAGTCATATCGCATTAGAAAATGGAATGTCGATTCCTTTACTTTTTGAACAATTGGCAGGGATTAGAGAATCGGTCAAAATTCCGTTGCTGATTATGAGTTATTTTAATCCGATATTAGTCTATGGGTTTGAGAAATTCTGTGCAGAATGTAAATTACTGGGTATTGATGGATTGATTATTCCGGATTTGCCATTTGAGGAGTATTCAGATAAATATAAGTTGATTCTGGAAAAATACGGGCTGGAATTTATTTTATTAATAACTCCTCAAACTTCAGAACAACG
>JBOFKE010000130.1:0-2750 GCA_051657185.1 Bacteroidales bacterium
CAATTACTTTTATAACTAATCTTCCGTTTCCGGGAAGAGTGTTAATCCAGCTGACATCCAATTGAACTGTACCTTCATTGGTATATTTTATTGCGTTCGAAAGTAAATTAGTTACAATCTGACGAATACGGAAATCATCTCCTAAATAACATCCTAAATCCTCATTTATAGAATTTTGCAATATCAAATGTTTCTTATTTGCTTCAGGCTGAAAACTAGTAAAAATAGAATAGAATAAATTACGAGAATCGAAAACCTCTTCTTTTTTAATAATAATACCTTTTTCTAGGCGATTAAAATCTAATAGAGAATTAACTAAATCAAGAATATGATTCGATGAGCTCAGCATATTATCTAACATATCTTTGTCTGGCAATTCATTATCTCTTATAAAACCCAGGTAACCTAATATAGAATTTAAAGGAGATTTAATATCATGCGTTATACTCAAAATTAATTGTTCTCGATGTTTTAGTAAGTTTTCAGTTACGCGTTTCTCTTCTTCAAGCTCTTTACGATAATGCTGACTCTGAGATATATCCTTACTTATAAATATAAGTGACACCAGAGCGATAACAAAAGATAAAACGGTAATTATAAGAGCTATCAGAATAATCTCTTTCAGAATATCATGAGAAGCTTCAATCTTAACAATCGCATTTTGGATTTCCTCCTCGCCGAATTCAAATAACAGCTGATTTATCGAATTAGTAAGAGCTTCATTACTTTCAGTCAGGAGTTTCTCTCTAGCCAAAACTTGCTTCCGATTATATTCCTGCTCTATCTTCAAATCGGTAATAAGCTGTGTAAAAGCTTTCTGAACCGTATCTTTTGCATTCACTCTGGATACCAAAGTATCCGATTTCAACTGAACACTTGTGACGATCTGAGGCGTTGAATCCGATTTAGGAGGACTGAATACATCAGCAATCCGCTGAAAAAACTTCCTCTGCTTATTCCGGACAAAAACAGTATCTTTCTTGACAATCTCTTTCTTTATAACCGCGACCGGTTCTTCTTCACTTTTTGAAACGTTTAAAATCTGCTTCATACTTCGATGAAAAACAGAGTCTGTTTTAACATTATCAATATAATGAATCAGTTTATTGATATTCTTATTCTTTTGTTCCAGCAGTACTTTAATCGAGCTAAGCTTCTCTTTTTGAACCAAAGACTCGGAGAGTACGGCTAATGAATCCAGACGACTATCTGTATTATTCATCAATTCCTGAATTTGCTTCATCTCGGCAGAATTACGGGTAGTCTGAATAATCGAACGTCGACTTAATTCTTCAATATGGAATAAATCAAGAAGAATAGTATTCACCAATCTTGATTTTTTACGCATCAAAGCCTCCTCAGCTGAAGGAGATACCAGTAGTTTTATCTTCTCATAAATAAAGAAAGTTGCTCCTATACTGATAATTAATACAAGCAAATAACTCAATAATAATTTAAACTTGGTAAAGCGGAAAAAATCGTTCATATTCGTATGGTTAGTCTGAGCAAAAAATAGAATTCTAATATAGAAATACGAAGATAACTCTTTTGAAAGAGAATATAAATAAATTTATTCGCTGAAATGAATAAATAATAAATAGTTATCTTTGTAACTATCAGAATAAAACAATCACACTAAAATTATTAATTGTGGCTAAAGAAGTAGTTGAAACACCATTGATGAAGCAATATTACGAAATGAAAGCAAAGCATCCGGATGCAATACTTTTATTTCGTGTAGGAGATTTCTATGAAACCTTCTCGCAAGATGCTATAGATACTTCTGAAATTCTTGGAATCACATTAACCAGAAGAGCAAACGGATCGGCTTCTTATGTTGAACTTGCAGGATTTCCTCATCATGCACTTGATACGTATTTACCTAAATTAGTCAGAGCAGGTAAACGTGTGGCTATATGCGAGCAATTAGAAGATCCGAAACAGACTAAAAAATTAGTAAAGCGAGGGATCATCGAGTTAGTTACTCCCGGTGTATCCATCAATGATAATATACTGAATCACAAAGAAAATAATTTTCTTGCATCCATTCATTTTTCTAAAAATGAATGCGGAATTGCATTTTTAGATATATCTACCGGAGAGTTTTTAACAGCCGAAGGAAGCATTGATTATATAGACAAACTTCTAAATAATTTTGCTCCGAAGGAAGTACTTTTCGAACGCAGTAAAAGAAAACAGTTTGAAGAAGCTTTTGGTAATAAGTTTTTCACTTTCGAACTCGAAGATTGGGTTTTTACAAGTGATTCTGCCAATGACCGTCTTCTTAAACATTTCGAAACAAAAAACTTAAAAGGATTTGGCGTTCAACATCTTAAAAATGGAATTATCGCTTCAGGAGCCATCTTGTTTTATCTTGATTTGACTCAGCATACACAAATCGGACATGTCACAGCTCTATCGCGTATAGAAGAAGATCGTTTTGTCCGATTGGATAAGTTTACAGTCAGAAGTCTTGAGCTGATTGATACCATTGCTGAAGGCGGTAAAAGTTTATTATCTATTTTAGATAAAACAATAAGTCCGATGGGAGCCAGATTACTTAAAAGATGGATTGTATTCCCATTAAAAGAAATCAAACCTATCGAAGAAAGACTTAATGTCGTAGAAGATCTCTTTAAAAATCCGGATCTGAGAGATTTATTAGAGGCACAACTAACACTGATCGGTGATTTGGAACGTATCATATCCAAAGTAGCTGTAGGACGAATAAATCCACGTGAAGTTATGCA
>JBOFKE010000131.1:0-4336 GCA_051657185.1 Bacteroidales bacterium
ATGGAAATTTCCAACATGACAAATCCATATCACATACGCATGAAGGCAGTATCGGTAATTTATGTAATCAACAAATCAAAGATTTATTTTCAACAACTCTTCAAGAGTTCCATTTCGATAAAGTCACCAATGCTGAGAATGCATTGTTAGCATAAAAAAAGGAGGTCAGACGACCTCCTTTTTTTATATCTCTTTTACTTTAATGAACTTTGAAAGAACCCAATAACTAAACATTGAAACCAATACACTATTCAATGAAGCAATGCCCGGCAATGCAAAGCTAGCTACAGCTCCCAATCCCCATGCAATGATTGCACTCCATCGAATCGTACAGAATTTGTGTTCATCCATATTCAGATACAGACGTTTATGCACCAGAAAGAAATCAGCCAAAAGCACTCCTCCTACCGATGGAATCAATATATTCAGGAAATTCAACCACTCTACAAAATTATTGTATAGGAAGTAAGACAGTCCTGTACCGACTACACCATTAATAAGGACGAATACCTTTTTAGGCATCTTTGTTATATTAGCAAAACCCAATCCGGAACCATAAATCGCATTATCATTCGTAGTCCAGATATTCAGTCCCAGAACAATGATAGCCCAGACAATCATTCCTTGTTTAAGCATTACATCCGAAATATCAGATTGCTGATAGAAAGCAGCTCCGACAGCCCCGAAGAAAAACATCAATGAGTTGCCTATAAAAAAAGCCAGTACAGTGGTCGAAACTGATATTTTAGGCGTTTTAGCAAATCGTGTAAAGTCAGGAGTCAAACTGCCGCCGCTGATAAATGATGCAATACAAATACCAATAGCCGTAGTGAATGACATTGATTCTGTCGGCAGAATATCAAACCACGCACTGATTCCGCCAAAATCCGTAAATGCTTTATTTACCGACACAGATCCTAAAATAGCAATTGCAGGAACTGCAATCGCACTAAGAATCGTCAATGCTTTAATGCCGAACCAGGCTGTAGCCGTCATTAATAATCCTGAAGCCCAGATAAGAGCCCAAAGCGGAACATCGGGTAAAACTTTCTGAACAGGAATTGCAAACATTGCCACTCCCACTCCGAACCAACCGACTTGTGTAAAACCTAAAAGAAAAGAAGGCAAATAAGAACCTTTCTGTCCGAATGAATAATGTGCTAAAAGATGGGTTGACAATCCTGTTTTTGCTGCAACATAAGCCAATGATCCGGTATAAAGCCCTAATAATAAATTGCCAATTAATACCGATAACAAAAACATGGGTGCCGTTAAAGCTGTACCTAAACGGCCGCCGGCCCACATACTTGCCGAAAAGAAAGAAAACCCGAGCATAATCACCAACATAGTCCAGAAACCTCTGCGACTGTGAAGTGCAACATGCGTAAACTCATATTCTCCTGATACCTTTTGCTCTTTTACCTGTGTGTTCATATTGTGTGATTAGATGTATTTTTCGAAAAAGCTGATCTGATTACTTGCCATTAACTCTAAATCTTCGTCTGCAAAACGTGCACTATCTAAGAAAGGAGTACGCTCTTCGACCAACATACGAAATGTCACACCATTTTTTGCCAGCTCCAAAACCTCTTTCCAATAATCACATAAATCTTCGGCATACTCCGGTACCAAAAATGCACGTGATCCGGCATCATATATCGTACATCTTTCTAAAGGGTAATATGGAGATTCATATTGCGATTCGATAAATTCGGGAGCCATAAGTGCATCGCGCTTAATTAAATCTGTTCCTGTAATTTTCGTATGAATCGGCGTATCTAATGTCGGAACAACAAAACAACCTTCAATATATACAAGCGATATTCCTTCAAAAAGCGGACAAATCTGAGATAGACGTTCGCCTGCTTTTTCGAGAATTTCTTCTGTGCGCACACCACCGATTGTAAAGAATGTCATGTTACGGATTTGTGATTTCGAGCGAATCACTTCATCAATCAGAATTTCCAATCCATGTTCCAGGCTGGTCCCCGTAGCCACTACATCTCCGAAAACAATACTGGAAATTGGTTTCAGGTAAAGCTTGTGATAGTCTCCTTCAACAATCTCCCACTCATCCGGATTATTTTCACAACGTCTGCGTTGCGCACTTATAAAAGAAGAAGAATGAGCATTCCAGTTAAAAGCATCAGCCAATGAATCCCGCAATCCAAAATTTAATCCTCCGCGAAGAATATTAAAGACAATCGTTTCTTGCTCCTGCAGCGTAAGGGAAGCATCATTGACTAACGATTGCAGAGCAAACTCACACCCTTTCTGCAATTTACGTGTATAGTCCATTCCCAACACACACGGATCATTACAAATGGCACGTGTCTGAGGTGTCGTTAAAATATACCGGCTAACTTTTCCACCGATCTCGCCTTCTACTCTGTACAAGGCCGATGAATCTTTCTTCGAAATCAATTGAAGCATATTACTTGTGATTTTATTGTTTATCGAAAATTATGGAACTGCGGATCAGCTTATGAAAAAAGGGAGAAAGATAACCGTAGCCATCTTTCTCCCTTTTTTAAACCCGATCTATCTATGTTTCATAACATTTTTCATTTCTGATTATCGGGATACAAATGTACACAGAAGCGTCCGATTACTAAAATCCTTTACCAGCTCTTTGACTCTTTTATGAATCATTCAGACAATAGCAAAATTCGCTTGTACATCTTTATATAAAGGAATATCACACCTGTTTTGTTCAACACTAACTGTTAAATATCAGGTGTTTAACAACATTGTTTACAAACACGGGCAATTTATTAGGCTGCTATTATTTTTTCTCTATTTTGGTGCAAAATTATTCCTACAATTGATTTTTTAACGCTTAATACATCAATGTCATGAAAATTTATCAATCTAATGAAATTAAGAACATCTCTATTATAGGGGGTTCTGGCGCGGGGAAAACAACGTTGGCCGAATGCATGCTCTACGAGGCTGGTATCATTAAACGCAGAGGTTCAGTTGCTTCAAAGAATACCGTTAGTGATTATTTTCCCGTAGAGCAGGATTATGGATATTCTGTTTTCTCAACAGTTTTTCAGGTTGAATGGATGGGACGAAAATTGAATTTCATTGATTGTCCCGGATCTGACGATTTCGTCGGAGGCACAATTACAGCACTACATGTAACGGATACCGCCTTATTGCTACTCGATGCTGAGTATGGAGTGGAAGTAGGTACGCAAAACAAATTCCGCTATACAGAAAAGCTAAGCAAACCCGTTGTTTTTGTAGTCAATCAGCTCGATGCTGAAAAAGCTGACTATGAAAATGTACTTGATCAGCTTAAAGAATCATACGGCCCGAAAGTGGTCCCGGTTCAATACCCGTTAACAAGTGGTCCCGGATTCAATTCTCTCATTGATGTATTAACGATGAAGATGTACACGTGGAAACCTGAAGGGGGCGTTCCCGATATTACAGAGATTCCGGACAACGAAAAAGAAAAAGCAGAGGAATGGCATCAGAAATTAGTGGAGGCAGCAGCTGAAAATGATGAAGCTTTAATGGAAAAATTCTTTGATCAGGGCAACCTGACAGAAGATGAAATGCGTGAAGGAATCCATCTGGGTATGATTCATCGAAGTATATTCCCGGTTTTCTGTGTATCTGCAGGAAAAGATATGGGTGTGCGCAGATTAATGGAGTTTTTAGGAAATGTTGTTCCTTTGGTTGCCGAAATGCCTCACGTGACAACTATAAAAGACGAAGATGTATCTCCGGACTCAAAAGGTCCTACAAGTGTATATGTATTTAAAACTACAGTTGAACCGCATATCGGTGAGGTATCTTACTTCAAAGTCATGTCAGGTAAAATAAAAGAAGGTGATGACCTGATCAATATGAATCGCGGAACGAAAGAACGGTTATCGCAAATTTTTGCAGTTGCCGGACAAAACCGGGATAAGGTTGAGCAACTGGAAGCCGGAGATATAGGCGTTACGGTTAAATTAAAAGACACCCGTACCGGAAACACGCTGAATGCAAAAGGCTGTGACTATATTTTTGATTTTATTAAATATCCGGAACCCAAATACAGAAGAGCGATCAGACCACTTAACGAAGCTGAAGCTGAAAGATTAAGTGAACTGCTGACTCGCGTTCATGAAGAAGATCCGACAATTCTTATTGAACAATCAAAAGAATTAAAACAAACAATCGTTCATGGTCAGGGCGAATTCCATTTGAGAACCATCAAATGGCGTCTGGACAAAAACGATAAAATGCAGATCGAATACATTGAACCGAAAATACCATACAGAGAAACGATAACAAAAGCTGCACGTGCAGACTACAGACATAAAAAACAATCCGGAGG
>JBOFKE010000132.1:0-3968 GCA_051657185.1 Bacteroidales bacterium
GATTGGTCATGCTGGCCATAATCTACTTCATTTCCATTTGAATCTTCATTGGAACAAGAGAATAACACAAATGGTAAAACCAATAATGCAATAAAAGTACTCTTGAATATTTTCATAGTTTACGTTTAGAATTTGAACTTACCAAAGATAATAAATTCAAAAAGACAAAGCGTCTAATCTCTGTTAAACAGGATTAAACGCTTTGAAAAATTATTTTTTCATTACAGATACATTATCAATATACCCTGTTGTGCCTTTATAAGCCCTAACTTCAAAAACAACATAACACTGTTTTGGTACAGTAAACGCAATTTCATTTTTCACCCACTGACCTTTTACAGATGTATCAACATATCCACTTGGCTGTATAGCTTTTTTCATTGCATCAAAGTCTGGATCTTTAGATTGAGCTGTTGCATCTTCAGTGTCATAAATCATACCCCAAGGTCTGAAAGTATTTGATACAGTTATCGCAGGGTCCAGATAATAATAGAATGAATAGACATAATCACCTGGCTCTAACATAACTCGGCCTGCAGTTATATTAGCTGTACCTGCTGCTGCTCCACTTACAACTTTCACAGAGTTCGTTGAGTTTTGTACAATTTCTGTGCTTTTTGAATACGTAACATCTGTCACGGCTTTGAAAGTCCAACCAACAGGCATTGTTTCAGTCCAGTCCTCAAAATTACCATTCGCAATCAGGTTTGAACCTGGTGCAACCGGAGCTGTAACAGTTAAAGTATAAGCCTGCTCTTGAGCGATACCGTTATTCATTGCAGTAATTGTAATATTTGAAGCCTCTTCAGTAGCAGGAGCTGTACCTGTTAATGTAGCAGTACCATCGGCATTATCCTTGAATGTAATCCAGGATGGATAGCCCTGAGCAGCAATTGTTGTATTACCTTTTGGATTCTGAACGCTTGTTTGTATTGTATAACTGTATTCTGATCCTGCAACAACTGATGTTACAGCAGAAGAAGTAATATTTACCACCGTTTCAGTAGAAGGCGCTACACCAAATGCAAAGTTATCGATACACCAGGTTGTCGAAAGACTTGAACCTCCCATACCAACATAACGGAATCCAATAAAGACTTTTCCTGTATAAGTACTTAAATCGACAGCTCCCGGTACAAACTCAAACTGAGGCGTTGTAGATGTTGCCAAAGCTGTTGGTGTAACTTTTGTTTGAATCGTTTTACCATCAACACATTGGAGAACATACACTTCAAATTTAGTATCATCTTTCCAATATGCCTGAGCTGTTTCAAAAGTTGCCACTTTATCCGTTGCCAGGTCTAAGTTTAATGCCGGTGTTATTAACCACATCTCCTGTAATTGAGATGCCGTAGCATTATGAGCAGTAGCCTGAACATATCCATTTCCCTGGTAAACTTTACCTTGCCATCTACGTCCTCCGGCAATCATTAGATTTTGCCATCCATTTTCAGCAAAATCCTGACCGTCCGTAACATTGTTAAAGTTAAATTCAAATCCCGCCTGAACAATTGTCTGATTACCGCAAACTTCAACTTTGTCACCTTCTGACGGAGGATTTGTAGGGTCATAACCTTCGGCTACTAAATCAGTAGGTGCTTTCAGGCCCGAAACTCCAAAATATTTAGCCAACTCTCCTTTGATTTTAATAACCTGCCCCAAACGAATCCCATTTTTAGGCAGATTAAGAAATGTACGTATATCCGTACCTGCAACTAATTGAACCGGTAAGATTTTGGCTTTGTCTGTTTCAGTAGGACTCGCAGCCAACAAAATATTAGACTCAGTCACAAACGGAGGTTCAAATGCCCATACATTTTCATTATCAACCGAATTGACACATCCGACAATATAACCGGAGACCCATTTATCTGTCTCTCCTTGTTTTACGATAGCCTGACCAACAGTATAAGGCTTATCTAACGTCCCGTTACCATCTTCTTTAGGTGGCTCTATCGGATTAATATCCGTATCGTCCAGATTATTACATGCTGTGAACGCAAATAATGCGACCATCGCAAGCATAAATATATTTTTAATTTTACTCATTACTTCATTTTTTTATAGTTCTAAGAATCCTTCTGAGAATATATCCAATCAAACGGGCTATTATTTAACAACTACATTTTGTATTTCCCATGTAGAAGCTTCCTGATCCGTACTGATATACTTAAACCCGAATTTTACATTCGCTTTATTCAGAAAGGCGGCAGGTATAGTAATAGATCCGGAATTTACAAACGTCCAGTTATTACCGGCAGGATAAGTCGGAATAGCCACTTGCGTCCAGGTAGTGCCATTATCTAAGGTAAACCATAAAGTATGATTAGCAGCCATATTTGTAACAACTCCTTTATTTATAGCCTGGTCAAATGAAATAGTTGCTGAGGAAACTCCTGTTAAATCAATCGCAGGAGAAATCAACCAATCTTCATTCGCATTTGCCTTATTATCAGCATACCCTGAGATCTTCATGTAACCATTTCCATTATAGATCGTATGACCCCAAATCTGATCTCCGGTTACACTGTTCGTTGTGAATGTACCCTGATTTGTTGCAAACGATTCTTCAAAAATAGATTGTTCTACCGGAGGTTGAACGCCAGCTAAAACATAATCTGTAACTGATTTAATACCCGGTTTTGAGAAATAAGTTTCTAAATTACCCTGAAGCTTAACCTGCTTACCAAGATTTGACTCATTGGCTACAAGATTCAATGCATCACGAATTGCTCCTACAGGTAATTGCACCATTAACATTTTTGTTTCATCTTTTTCTGTTGCCGAGGCTGCCAGAATCAAATTTGAATTAGTAACAAATGGTGCTGTAAATTGATTTTCAAATGGGTTAGCTGTTGTATTAACCGATCCGATAATGTAACCTTCTATCCACACACCTGTTTTACCCTGACTGATGATTGCGTCATCAACTGTATAAGGGCCTTCTTTCGTTCCTTGTCCGGTAGTTTCACCACCTGTAGAACCTTCAAATGTATCACTTACTTTAATGATATCACTAAACTGCTGAACTGACATCTGGAAGTTACCATCTTTAGCGGCCTGGTCTTTATACCATGCTACGATTGCTTTGATATCAAATGCACCTTTCGGTAATTTTTGCGATGCAAATTTTGCATAAGAGGATGTAGTAACCGGGATAATATTGCCTTTATTATCGCGAATACCTCTCGAAACCGGCACATTTAAATCATTTTCTTCTGAAAACGTAATATTCGGATCAGCTTTTGGATCATTCATCGAAATGAATGTATTTGTCGGGAATAAACTTACCGAACTTCCATTCACGAAATATCCAAATTCAACATAATCAATCTCTACCAATTGACTATAAATATCCGGAGCACCTTTTAAAATTTCAGGAATTGTTTTTATTACAGGTTGTGCTTTCGAAGCATCCGGCATTCCGTATGCTTTAATGACAGCCTGACCAACTGGCCAAGGCATACGACCCGGCTCATATCTCAACCGATTTGATGCATCATTATAATAGGTTGTTCCTAAAACCGGCATATCTGCATATAATCCAATCTGAATTGTATTACAAGTCACTTGTACAGCCTGACCTACCGGATAATAAGCTGAAATACCGGAAACATCTACCGATAAATCAATGCAGGATCCGTCTTTAGGATCTCTGACAACCAGTTTTTTATACGTATTTCCTCCTGCATCCGTTGAAATAACAATACCATTAATCGTTACCGGTTGTGAAGCATTCATGTTATAAACTGAGAAAACTCCTTTATATTTTTCGTTATCAGCATTATCACTTACTAAATAATCAGGATTTCCTAAGAACGATTTCTTCAGCTGAGATATCGTATAAGTCGCCTCCGGCAACTCTTCATTATTTGGAAGTGGTGCATCATAATCTTTTGTACATCCGACAAAGATCAGAGCTGAGGCCAAAATACCACTTAATATATTATGTATTTGTTTCATTTCCG
>JBOFKE010000133.1:0-18452 GCA_051657185.1 Bacteroidales bacterium
CAATGAATAAATACGTAAAATGGATTTTATTCATTATATGGGCATTAGCATTAATTGCTTCAATTATTTGGGGACTTAAAAGTTTACCTGTAATTTTGCAGCATCGAACTTTTTATTTCTAATCACACTATTTAAATGAAAAAATACATACTGATATTAATAGCCTACGGTATTGTAACTTATCTTTGTTTGATGCCAAGTCTTCCAAACACATCTATACCGACAATACCGAATATAGATAAGGTAGCTCATTTCTTATTTTATCTATTCATAAGTGCAGTATCGTATTTTGCCATTTATAAGCGTGAGATAGCTTTATGGAAACTCTATACCGGAGTTCTAATCTTCCCAATTATTTTTGGTGGATTAATTGAAATCTTACAGAAATATTTCTTTCCTCCTAGAAGTGCCGAATGGTCTGATTTTATCGCAGACATATTAGGATCCCTTGCAGGATATTGGTTCGGAATTTTTCTCGTAAAAATAAAAAATCGATTTTTCAAGTGATTTTTTACATAATTGTTTAGTGTAAAAAAGAGAAACGATCAGTACATTATACTGAAAGTTTCTCTTTTTGTTTTTTATAATAGCATCTCCCAGCTACTCAAATAAGAAGCAATCCTCAAAAGAACAACCTTTCTTATCTTTATCCGACAACAAAAAATGGTCTGTATCCAAATGCCAATCTATCTGAAGTGTCGGATCATCAAATGCAAGTGTACGTTCAGCCGAAGGCATATAAATATTATCCACTTTATAGTTAAATACTGCCGATTCGCTTAACACTATAAAACCATGAGCGAAACCTCGGGGAATAAACAATTGCCGGGCATTCTTATCAGATAATTCTACAGCAATGTGTTTTCCGAAAGTTTTTGAGCTTTTACGTAAATCAACGGCCACATCTAAAACTCTGCCCTCAATAACACGAACCAGTTTTGCCTGCGAATACTCTCCTTCCTGAAAATGCAATCCTCTTAATACACCGAGAACTGATTTAGACTCATTATCTTGTATAAAAGAGATTTTACCGATATACTCCTGAAATAGATCTTCCTTAAAGGTTTCCATAAAGTATCCACGGTCATCACCATATTTTTGAGGTGTAATAATCCATACACCTTCTAAATCTGTCTGCTCGAATTTCATAATGATCAGATTTTATTTAATAGATCTATTTTTGATTTTGTTCTGCCGTACGAATCGCTGCCATAATATTAGATGGAGGAAGTTGCTGTGCTAATTGATTAGCCATATATTGCATATAAGGATAAACGTGATTAAAGTAATACTTCAATCCACTGCACAAATAATTCAGTCCTTTCTCACCATCAGACGTAGTCAGTATCCGGTTTTTAGGACATTCTCCATTACATAAATCCAGAAACTTACACTCCCTGCATTGCGTAGGTAAAGTACTACGTTTAGCATCGCCAAACTTCAATTGCTTTTCAGAAAGCATCATAGATATTAAACTCTCGCGACGTATATTCCCCAGTTTATTTTCAGGAAACACAAAATGATCACATGAATATATATCTCCATTAAACTCAATGGCTGATGCATGTCCGCAGGTCTTGGCATACACACAAACTCCCGGAGCCTCTCCTACAAGACAAGCAAGTGTAGAGTCAAACAATTGCACATAAATTCGTCCGACATCATTCCGAACCCATTCATCAAAAATGGCAGTCATAAATTTTCCATACTCCAATGCAGGAACAGACCAGTCCGTAACAAGAGCAGTGCTTTCATCGGACGGAGAAAGCAATCGCAATCCGTCACAACGCTCACCACTTCTTTCAACAACCGGAGAAAACTGAATAAATTGTGCACCGATCTCCTTAAAGAAACGATAAACTTCCAACGGGTACTTTACATTATAATCATTAACAACAGAGAGAATATTAAACTCCACGCCGTGTTTTTTCATTAATTCAATACCTGCCATTACTTTATCAAAGGTTCCATGACCTCCTTTATCCTTACGGTATTGATCGTGGCAATGCTTAGGCCCATCAATTGAAACCCCTATCAGGAAGTTATTATCTTTAAAAAAACGGCACCACTCATCATTCAGAAGAATACCATTCGTCTGAAGTGTATTTGTTATCTGTCTGCCTCTTGCGTACTTTTTCTGAAAGTGCAATGCCTTTCTGAAAAAATCCATCCCGCGTAGCAAAGTCTCACCCCCATGCCAGGTAAACAAGACATGAGGTGTTGGTTGAGCCTCTATATATTCTTTCGTGAAAGCTTCCAGCAGCTCCTCACTCATCCGATTGTTTCTTCTGTTCTTATATAATTCTTCCTTATCAAGATAATAACAATACTTACAGTCCAGGTTACATAAAGCCCCAACCGGTTTTGCCATCACATAAATTGGATAAGAAAGCGGATTAAATATAAGCGTATTTCCTTTAGCCATCTATTATACTTTAGCGTTTGTCTTTGTTTAATAATGCAAATATAGAAGAATCATTGAAGGTTTTTGAAAAAATCACACGATAAGATATGTCGTAAAGAACTAAATTTTTAATTTTGCCCTAAATCGTCACTTTGATATACGATAATAACAAAGAACTGAATGAAAAGAAACGAACGACTATATAAATATTGGAAAAGCTTATCTTTTAAGTATAAACTATCAATCCTCAATGAGAAGAAGCTCGAAGAGGTATTCTATTTCCGTATCTCCTGGTTATCGGGACTATCGACCTTGATAATCGCTCTGCTGATGATAATCGTTTTCGTATCGACTTTGATTATTTCTACACCAATAAAGAATTACCTACCCGGATATTTAGATGTAAACGCACGTAAAGACATCGTCAATAATGCGTTGCGCCTTGACTCACTGGAACAGATCTCAGGCTTACACGATAAGTATCTGGACGCCGTAAAGAAAATTGTTTCCGGTGATTTAAGCACTGACTCGATAAATACCCTCGACTCTTTAGCTCAGGTTGATATGAACAAACTCCAGCCATCACAAGCAGAATTGGACTTCCGCGCTAAATATGAACAAGAGGAGTATTATAATCTAAACACTTTAAATAAGCCTAAAGCGGGGAATATTGTTCGTTTCATGTCTCCTGTAAATGGTGTTGTTACAAAAAGCTATACAAAAGAAGATTTAGGCATCGGCTTATTGGTAAAGAAAGATTTACCGGTACGTGCTATTGCAGACGGAACAATTGTTCTAATTGAAAATACGGAAATGGATGGAGTAACCATCTTATTACAGCACGACAACAATTGGTTATCAATTTATAAAGGTATCGCCCGAAGCAGTCAAACAACAGGTTCGCGTATAACTACAGGCGAAACAATTGGCATTACAGGCGATAATATTAAGGGGAAAGAAGAAAATTTATTCTTCCAGCTTTGGAACAAAGGACGTGCCGTCAATCCTATCGAATACATTACATTCTGATCGGTATTTGACGACTCTACTAAAAGATCATACATAATCTATTATGACAAAAAAAATAGCTATATTGGGCTCTACCGGATCAATCGGTACACAAGCACTTGAAGTGATTGAGGAACATCCGGATTTATTTGAGGCCTATGCACTCACAGCACACAATAATGCAGAGTTATTAATTCAGCAAGCGATCAAACATAATCCTGAAATGGTCGTTATTGCTAATGAGAAAAAATATGAGCAGGTCAAAGAAGCTTTAAAGCATTTACCGATTAAAGTATATGCAGGCTCAGAGGCTATTGCTCAAATCGTAGAAGCAGGTCCGATTGATATTGTACTGACAGCAATGGTTGGCTACTCAGGATTAAAACCAACGATACAGGCTATAAAGGCAGGAAAAGCAATTGCTCTGGCTAATAAAGAAACATTAGTTGTAGCGGGAGAATTAATCATGAATATGGCTATGGAGTACCGTACGCCTATTTTACCGGTAGATTCTGAACACTCTGCCATCTTTCAATGCATTACAGGAGAACCGAATCCGATCGAGAAAATAATTCTTACAGCCTCGGGCGGTCCGTTTCGTAATTTCACTATTGAAGAATTAAGACATGTAACAAAAGCTCAGGCATTGAAGCACCCCAATTGGGAAATGGGAGCAAAGATCACAATTGATTCCGCTTCAATGATGAATAAAGGTTTTGAAGTTATTGAAGGTAAATGGTTATTTGATCTACAACCCGAACAAATCGATGTTGTGATTCATCCACAATCAATCATTCACTCTATGGTTCAATTCCAGGATGGAGGAATCAAAGCACAGATGGGTGAACCTGATATGAAACTCCCAATCCGATATGCATTCTCCTATCCATACAGACTTCATGCTCCGGCTGCTCCACGTATGGATTTCACTCAAACAACACAGTTAACGTTTGAACAACCTGATACAAAACGCTTCCGCAATTTACAATTTGCATTTGAGGCAATGCGAAAAGGTGGGAATATGCCATGCATACTCAATGCTGCGAATGAGATTGTGGTTGACGCTTTTCTCAAAGAAAAAATCGGATTTCTGCAAATGTCAGATATCATAGAGCAGATTATGCAAAAAGGGGACTTCATTGCAAAACCGACTTATGAAGACTATGTCAGTACTGATGCAGCTATCCGCCAATTGACACAAGAATTAATTTTGAATTAACTAAATACTTAATCGAAATATCAGTCTGAGGACTATTATTTCACCTGAACTTCGAATGGAAACATTTTTAATCAAAGCATTACAACTGATAGCGAGTTTGTCGCTTCTGGTATTTATACATGAATTTGGGCACTTTATGTTCGCCCGATTATTTAAGGTTCGAGTAGAAAAATTTTATCTTTTCTTCAATCCATGGTTTTCTCTATTTAAATTCAAGCCTAAAAACAGTGATACTGAGTACGGTATCGGCTGGTTACCTCTAGGCGGATATGTGAAAATAGCAGGTATGATTGACGAATCAATGGATAAAGAGCAACTAAAAGAACCTGCAAAACCTTGGGAATTCCGATCAAAACCGGCATGGCAACGTCTTTTAATCATGATTGGCGGCGTAATGATGAACGTTTTGTTAGCAATATTTATTTACAGCATGATCTTATATACATGGGGAGATGCTTATGTGCCTGCTAAAAACGTAAAATTAGGGATGGAGTATTGCAATGCAGCTCAAAATATCGGATTCCAGAAAGGGGATATCTTACTCTCGGCAGATGGCATTGAGATAAACAGATACGACGACAAAGCTGTCAGACAAATCGTTGAAGCAGGTGAGGTTACAGTTATGCGTAACGGGAAAGAAGAAAAAATCATCATCCCTGCCGAATTTATGCAGGAAGTTCTTAAAGGAAAGCAACCATTTGCCTCAGAACGCTTCCCGATGGTTATTCATAGCACAGTAAAAGGTTCGGCTGCTGAAGGTGCCGGAATTTTACCGAACGACAGTGTGATTGCATTCAATGGTATCGGAAATATATCTGTTCATGATATTGTTGCTTCTTTTGCTGAAAATAAAGGTCAAAATGTTGCACTGACTGTATCCCGCAACGGGAATATCCAGGATATTACTGTACCTGTAGATACATTAGGTAAGATCGGGATCATGATGAAATCTCCGATTGAACTATACGACGTAGTAATGAAAGACTACAGTGTGATCGAAGCTATTCCGGCCGGTATATCAAAAGGGGTTGCCAAACTTACCGGATATGTTTCGGACATGAAATATGTATTCACAAAAGAAGGTGCTCAATCTGTGGGAGGTTTTGCTACGATCGGAAGTATTTTCCCTACTTCATGGAATTGGTTAGCATTCTGGGAAATTACAGCATTCCTTTCTTTAGCACTCGCCTTTATGAATATCATTCCAATCCCTGCACTTGACGGCGGACATGTAATGTTCTTATTCTATGAAATGATTACAGGCAGACAACCTAATGAGAAATTTATGGAATATGCTCAAATGGCTGGTATGATCTTCCTTTTCGGTCTTATGCTTTACGCAAACGGAATGGACGTTTTCCGCTTCTTCACGAAATAAAAAACTATTAATAATATTTCAGGGAAAGCCTCATCATCAGAATTATTGATGATGGGGCTTTTTATTATCCGCATTTACAATTAAGCATCCCCGTATCCTGTCTTTATAGCGTATTATCAAAAAGACAGCAAGTCCCCTGTTTAATTATCTTTTTGATTCAGCCTAATCGCTGAGAATAAGCCAGAAAATTCTCGCAGAATAAATCCCGCAAATAAACCAGAGAAACCATATTACATACAATACTAGCAACCAGACAGTTAAGTAAACATAAATTTCCAGACCGCTGTTTCAAAATAAGATACGTATCTAAACAGCACCAAATACGTATATAAATTCTTTTAGATACGTATATAAAAGAATTTATACACCGCGAAAATTTAAAGATACAGTCAAACTTTTCAAAGATATAGTCAATCTTTGCAGAGATTGACCGTATAAATCAAAAAAACCAGTCAATTTACACCAAATAGGTATATATTTCTGAGCAAAACAAACAAAACTTACACAAGAATCCGAACGTTCAAATTTTAGCATAATGACCGAATTTATTCTTATTTAGCAACAATAAGACACAGACACGTCTAAGCATCATAAAGAAACAATCCTATCAACCCATCTATTCGGATACAGTTAATTTACCAGGATTTATCTTAACTTGAACCTTGACCCAAGAAAGCCAATCCATTCAAAATGTACATTACTAACAAGCAAAAGACAGAGAATTATATATTAACATAATAGTGTTAATACTGTATTATTTTTATATCAACAAACCTATTTCCTAATTTATATTTCTATTTTTGCGACCATAAACTAACAAAACAATACACGAAAGATACCCTTTTAACTGAGTTTAGAACACAAATTTAAACACAAGAATTAACGTTTCAGGCAATAATTGCAGAACACAAACATATTTAATGAATGAAAAAAGACAGTAAGACTTTGCTCTTAATACTTTCCGGAGTATTGAGTGCAACATCGGCTTATTCATTGCCGGCGAATAGCTTCAAAACACACCCGACAAATGCTTCGCTCGAAGTCAATGAATCACACTCCGTCAGTGGAGTAGTTACAGATGAAAAAGGTGAACCGATTATTGGAGCCACAATCGTAGTGAAAGGACAAGCAACAGGCACAGTCACAGACTTTGATGGCAATTTCACATTAGAAGTACCTAAAAATGCGACTCTAACAATCTCCTACATGGGTTACACCCCACAAGACATTTCGGTAAAAGATCAGAGGAATCTCAAAATCATTTTGAAAGAAGACTCGAAGGCTTTGGAAGAGGTCGTTGTCGTAGGTTTTGGTTCTCAAAAGAAAGCCAATATGACCGGTGCCGTATCGTCTGTAAAAATGGATGAAATCACTGCTAACAGACCTATCCTGAGTGTAGGTGATGCCCTTCAGGGAACTGTTCCGGGGTTATTGGTTAGCAGCGGTGGAAATGCGCCGGGGACAGGTAAATCCTTTCAGATCAGGGGAGCCTATACGATCGGTGCTAAAAATTCAGATGGTAAATACGGAGCCACAATTGCTCCGCTTGTCTTAATTGACAATGTCGAAGGAGACATGAACATGCTGAATCCTGAAGATATCGAAACACTTACTGTACTTAAAGATGCTGCTTCGACAGCAATTTATGGCGCGAGAGCGGCAGGGGGAGTTATTCTTATCACAACGAAAAGACCTAAAAACGAAACACGTTTTCAGATCAACTACAATAACAACTTCGGTTTTGGAAATGCTATGAATCTTCCTGAACAAGCTCCTCTGATGGATTTTCTTCAGGCTTATCGCGACGCAGCCGGTGATCAATACTGGTCGATCGGTTCGCCAAGTGTGACCAAATGGATGCAATACTTAAGCGATTACAAGAAAGATCCAAGCCAATTCGCCATTGTCGGAGATGGTATCTACAAAGATGCAGATGGAGGGGTTTATTACTTGAACGAGAAAGATCTTACGAAAAACTTTCTGACAAACAGCTTTCAGATGACCCACAATATCTCGGCATCGGGAGGTACTGACAAATTGCGTTACCGCTTATCGGGAAGTTATGTGATGAGTGATGGTATTATCATCGGTGATAAAGATAAATTTGACCGATTCAATATCAGTGCATTTCTATCGGCTGATATTACGAAATGGTTTACGCAAGAAGCTAATATCAGCTATGCACACAGTAAACGTTCATTACCTTCATCTGCTCTGGGTGCTATATATTCATTAAGATTAGGATCGTATTATCCGGAAGGATTAATACCGGGTTCTATCACAGGAGCTGATAAGGATCTTCCTTCAATGACTGCTAAAAATCAGATTGAATGGTCCAATCCTTCTACAAATCTGAAAGACAATCCTCGTATTTTCTTAAAGTCAATTGTAAGCCCGATGAAAGATCTGCAGTTGAATCTGGAGTACACTTTCGATAAAGATATGTATGATTATCATTGGTACACAGGCTCTACAGAATATACCACTATACAGGGAGGTAAAGACAAAACACCTACCAATGACTATTTGCGCAAACAGAAACAATACAAAAATTACAATGCGCTGAATATTTATGGGTCATACAGTTTGTCTTTCGGACAAAACAAAATGAATTTTATGGCCGGGTTCAACCAGGAATCTAATTATCTGGAGCTTCTGGATGCATACTCTTACGGACAGGCAGTTATTGATGTCCCGTCTATGGGTGCAGGAACTTCAACAATCAAAGTTACAGATTCTTATAATGAATATGCGGTGAGAGGCGGTTTCTTCCGTTTTAACTATAATTTCAAAGAAAAATATTTATTAGAAGCAAACGGACGTTACGACGGATCATCAAAATTCCCGAAAAGCAATCGTTTCGGCTTCTTCCCTTCTGTATCCGCAGGATGGCAAATTGGTGAAGAAAAATTCATGGCAAAGACACGGAGCTGGTTAGATGCGTTGAAGTTGCGCGGTTCTTACGGGGAAATCGGGAACCAGAACATTCCGGCTTATGCCTTTACGCCTACAATGTCGGTAAACAACAAATACAATGGCTGGTTAGGTAATGGCGATTATGTTACGGCTATTTCAAGTTTACCGTCTTTAGTCAGTTCAAACTTCACCTGGGAAAAGGTTGCCAGCACGAATATAGGATTGGATATGACTTTGCTTAACAACCGTCTGACCAGTACGATCGAATGGTATCAGCGTGACACGAAAGGAATGCTTGCACCGGGTATGCAGTTACCGGAAGTTGTAGGTGCTGACGCTCCTTATCAAAACACAGCTGATATGCGTACAAATGGTTGGGAATTAAGCATAAACTGGAGAGATAACATCGGAAAGTTTAACTATCGTCTTGGATTTAACATCTCGGATTATCGATCTAAAATCACAAAATACAATGCCAACGAATCCAAGCTGCTTTCAAATTTCTATGAAGGTCAGCAAATGGGTGAAATCTGGGGTTATGTAGCTGATGGCTTCTATACGGTCGATGACTTCGAAAATACTACCACTTGGAAATTAAAAGAAGGTATAGTTAAACTGGACGGATATAATCCTCGTCCGGGAGATCTAAAATTCAAAAATCTTCAGGACGACGACCGTGGCGAAAACTTAATAACAAGCGGTAATAATACTTACGATAATGCCGGTGACCGAAAAATAATTGGTAATAATATGCCACGTTATCAATATGGTATCACCGTCGGAGGTAATTTTAAGAATTTCGACTTAAACATCTTTATGCAAGGTGTAGGTAAAAGAGATGCATGGATTGCCAATGCTTTGACTTTCCCAATGTATTCAGATTACAAGTTTACGCCTTTATACAATGGTCTTTCAGATTACTGGCAACCGGTTGATTTTGAAGGAGGCAATTTTACGGCAGCTAATCCTGATGCGAAGTTTCCACGTATCTATGGCGATTATGGAAATATGGGATCAAACTATCGTACGTCTGACAAATACTTATCGAATGCTTCATATTTCCGTATTAAGAACGTGACGCTAGCTTACAATGTACCTAAGTCTGTCATTTCAAAATGGACACTAAACCAATTGAAAGGATTTGTAAGTATCGAGAACTTAGCAACATTTTCAAAATTACCAAAAGGTATAGACCCTGAAACACTGTCATGGAACTATCCTGCTTTCAGAACAATTTCTTTTGGTATCAGCGTAACTCTTTAATTGATTATTGGAATGAAAAATAAAATATTAAACTTAGCCTTGATGGCTACATTAGCTTTGACTAGCTGTAATGACAGTTATCTGGAAAAATATCCGGTAACCGATCTGACGGAGCAGAATGCATTTAAATCTTACGATAACTTCAAGGCTTTCATGTGGCCTTGTTACGATATGTTTTCCAACAACACGATTGCTACATCTGTAAAAAATGCCGGACAAGATTCGCATTATCAGGGTGACCGATGGGCTGGATATCTCGGACATAAGTCTCCAAGCGGATTTAACAAATATGCTTTCCAAACGGTAAACAGTGTCGCATCAGGAAATGGCTGGGATTTTTCTTCTTTCATACGCAGAATAAACATTATGATGTCACATGTTGACAATGCTGAGATGAATCAGGAAGAGAAAAACCATTGGCGCGCTGTCGGATACTTCTTCCATTCATTTTGGTATATGGAGTTAATCGATCGTTTCGGAGATGTTCCATGGATTGATAAAGTATTAACAGAAAGCTCTCCGGAGGCTTACGGCCCTCGTACTCCACGTGCGGAGGTTGCTGCCAATATCCTGAAAAATCTGAAATGGGCGGAAGAGAATATTGGAAATTTTGAATCCCGTGATGGTAAAAACACGATCAATAAAGAGTGTGTTCAGGTTGCTATCTCTCGTTTTACTTTACGCGAAGCTACATGGAGAAAATACCATGAGGCGGGCAGCTATGAAGAATTGCTTCAGGAGTGTATTCGTGTATCTAAAATCTTAATAGATAAATATCCTACCCTATATACAGGAACAGACGGTCAACCTGCTGCCGGATATGGGGAGCTATGGACTACTGAAAGTTTAGCTAATATTCCGGGAATGATTCTTTATAAAGAATATGTTACGGATATCGCACCTTGTAATTTCAGCTACATGGAACATACCTCGTCTCATAATATCGAAATGGGACAAGAGATTGTTGACTTGTATCTGATGAAAAACGGAAAACCTATTGAAAATGAAACTTCGGGGTATCACGGAGATAAAACAATGTATGAGACTTTCCGGGATCGCGACCCACGTATGTATCATGTCATTATGCCTCCGTATAAAGTTAAGCAAGGTGGCGGTGAATTTAAAACATGGTCTTATACAGATAATCCTGCTGATCGTGAATATATCGACATCATGGGTGCTAATACGTCGTGCAGCAATCCGGGTATTGGTATGAAACGTTTACCGGGTCAGAACTGGTCTGCATCTTTGGTTCCTGAGATTCCAAGATTAGGTACCGGTGCATTCGTTACCTGCCGTTCAGGATACTACGTATGGAAAAACTGGTCAAACTGGGAGAAGAGTTTCAACAACGGAGCACTTAATACAGCTGACAAACCAATTTTCAAAATTGAGGAAGTTATGCTGAATTATGCTGAGGCTATGTACGAAGCTGGTTCTTTCAATCAGGCTGTAGCTGATTTAACAATCAATAAACTTCGCGCACGCGCAGGTGTCGCTCCTATGGATGTGGCAAGCATTAACGGAAACTTTGACCCGAATCGCGCTAAGTATTATCCGAAAGGTAATGACAGTGGTGTTATGCTGGACCCGCTTTTGTGGGAAATACGCAGAGAGCGGATTATTGAACTAATGGGTGAAGGTTTCGGCTTTTACGACGTTCGCCGTTGGAGAATGGCACCTTGGTTCCTTAACAAAACACATAAGGGAATCTGGATTCAGAAAAAAGATCTGCCTTCAGGCATGACGCTTTTAAATGAATCAACAGGTACATCTGACGGTGTAAACGGACCTTTAGCTGAAGGTTATGTTTATCTTTACAACAATCCTCTTACAGAAGGTAAAGGCTGGTTAGATAAATACTATTTATTTCAGATACCTACTACAGAATTAGTCTTAAATCCGAATCTGGCACCTAACAATCCAGGTTGGGAATAATCGGAACTGAAGCCTGTCAAGGCTGATCTAAATAAAAAAAGAAAGCGGATGTGTCAATTACACTTCCGCTTTCTTTTTTTATTTCTAAAGAGATAAAGCGTATTTAGTCTTCATCTTTTTTATTTTCTGATCTTTGATTCGATTCAGCAGTGATTTAACTTCGGAACGGCGTATTGCTACGTAGGAATGAAATTCTTTCTGATCAATAATGCCGATATCCGATTTTTGTAATCCTCCTTGCTGAATAAGGAATCCTACGATATCGATCTTACTTAGTTTATCTTTTTTACCCTTACCGATGTAAAGTGTAACCCACTCGGCTACCGGAACGGCAGGGGTTTTAGGTGATAATGAATAGAACGGTGTCTTCTCATCGACATATTCGGGCAAATATTCATCAGGACCCAGAATCAAATAAGCTGCTCCTTCGGCATTCATACGGGCTGTACGTCCGTTACGGTGAATAAATGCATCCTGACTGTTTGGCAAATGATAGTGTATAACATCTGTAATTTCAGGAATATCCAGTCCGCGTGAAGCTAAATCTGTAGAGACAAAGACGTGTGTACTTCCGTTACGGAACTTAATCAGGGCTCGTTCACGTTCGGGTTGTTCCATTCCTCCATGAAAGAATGAATTCGGAATACCTTGCTCAAGCAAATAGTCGCTTACGCGCTCAACGCTTTCGCGGTAGTTGCAAAACACCAGCTTCTTACCTAAACCTGTTTCACAAAGCAAACGGTAAAGCGTATCAAGTTTATCTGCTTCGGGACTTTTTACCTGTTTCAAGACAAGCCCCTTAGATTGGTTTACTTCGGGAAGGAAGTTCAGCTTCTCAGGATTAACCATTCCTGTATATTCAGGTATCTCAGCATCGGTAGCAGAAGTCAGCATACGTCTTTTTACGTTTGTGAGCTTTGCAATGATCGCAGACATTTCTTCGGTAAATCCTAATTCAAGGGCTTTATCGAATTCATCGAGAATCAAAGTGTTGATTGATTCGATATCAATACGTCCGCGCTCCATGTGATCGAGGATACGACCGGGAGTCCCGATAAGGACAGCCGGAGCTTCGATTAGCTCGTCTTTTTCAACCTTTAGCGAGTGACCTCCATAGCAACAAACGACTTTGAGACCTGTACCCATATCGCGGAATACACGTTCAATCTGCTGAGCAAGTTCGCGGGCAGGTGCAAGAATAAGTACCTGAGTTTTGTTTTTGACTTCTGGATTAAGTTTCTCTGCTACAGGAAGCAAGAAAGCCAATGTTTTTCCTGAACCGGTAGGTGAAAGAAGTATTATATCGTCAGATTTGCGACAAGCATCAACCATTGCCGATTGCATCGGTTTAAGCGATTCAAATCCTAACTTACGGATAATCGCTTCAATCTGTTTGTTTTCTTTTTTATTCATAGTACAAAGATACGCTTTCGGTGTTTAGCGAATTGACTTCTATTCGTCAAACTTTCCTAAAATTCGGATTCTATTTCTATTTTAAAAGTCAGTTGTATGAAAAGAACTCATCGGAAGACATTATATTTGCAAGAAATTAGTATTTCTTATATGCTGACAAAGAACAAAATAAAATATATCCAATCCTTACAGAAAAAGAAGCATCGGGAAGAAACAGGCTGCTTTGCTGCTGAGGGGAATCGTTTAGTAGAAGATCTGTTATCGTCCTGTAGTTGCCAGATATTGGTTTGCACACAGGATTTTCTGGATCAGCTGGGCTTTATACCAAAGACCGAAGAACTGATCGTTACGGATAAAATATCTATGGAAAAGCTGAGTATTCAGAAAAGTGCTCAGCAGGCTATCGGAGTGTTTTATCAGAAACAATATACGTTGACTCCTGAAGATTTAAAGGAGAAACTTACTTTGGCTCTTGACACAGTGCAGGATCCCGGAAACCTGGGTACGATTATCCGGATTGCAGACTGGTTTGGCATTGAGCATATAATCTGTTCGAAAGAAACGGTTGATATGTACAATCCGAAAACCATCCAGGCTACAATGGGCGCTCTGGGCAGAATTAAAATTCATTATGTGGATCTGCCTGAACTATTGAGTCAGACGAACCTGCCTGTTTATGGTACTTTCCTGGATGGTACAAATCTTTACAATGAAGAGATTACGCCGGAGGGTATCATTGTGATGGGGAATGAAGGAAACGGTATCTCGGGAGAGATTGAGAAGCTGGTAACAAAGAAACTTCTTATTCCGGGATATCCTAATGAGAAACCTATATGTGAATCATTAAATGTAGGTGTGGCTACATCTATTATTTGTGCTGAATTCAGACGTCAGTCAGCTAAGAAGTAATATATCAATTAAACTCAGATATGAAAAGAATTTTATTCCCTATTGCCTTTGTATGCATTTTATCGGCTTGCTCGGGCAATAAAGAAGATGCCGAAAAAAGATATAATAGTGCCCTTTCTTTATTTGAGCAGGGTGACTATAATTTAGCCAAACGTGAGATTGATTCCATACGAAGTCAGTATCCGAAGGAGTTTGATGTCATTCGCAAGAGTATCCGTTTAATGCGTAAAATAGAGTTTCAGGAACAACAACGGAACTTCGCGTATTGTGATTCGATGCTTACAGTTTATACACATAAATCAGACAGTCTGAAAAAACAGTTCCAGTTTCAATTAGATAAGGAATATGATCAAATTGGGCGATACGTACAGAAATCGCTGACTTTGGACCGTAACCTTAATCATAATTATCTGCGTGCAGAGGTTTTTGAGAATGGGACACTACAACTGATCAGTGTATATAATGGTACGAGCCCGTTGAATCACAACCGGATTAAGGTAAGTCTGAAAGATGGTTCCTATGCGGAAACAGAGGCTATTCCTTATGACGGAGGCCGGAATTATCGTTTTAAAGATGACGGAACATATCATGAACGCGTTACCTATAATCTGAAAAACGATGGTGGAGCAACCGGTTTTATTGCCGATTTTAAGGATCAGCCTATCAATCTATTGTTCATTGGCGATAAAAAAGAAGCAACTTCTCTCCTACCTGAACAAAAAAAGGCAATTGCTCAATCTGTAGAACTTTCTTCTTATCTGCAAAGTATGCAAAACCTTGTTGAAGAACGACGATTGGCAGAAGCTAAACTAAATCTGCTTAAGAAAAAAGAGGAGGAAATAGCTAAGAAAGAGGCTTCTGAGAAATAGTATGCTATTTTGAAAATACTCCTTCGGTGAAAGTATATGCCGGCTGTGTCAGAACATATAATTCAAAACAGTCGGTGAGCTAAAGCGGCTTAATTTGTTATTACAACTAACAGATTAAGCCGCTTTTTTATCCAGCCTGTATCATTTGCGAATGTTTAACATTGGAAATTAATATTATATATATACATTGCACACCTGTAACTAACTAAACACAATATACGTCATGAAAAATTCCAGATTTATACTTGGCGCTATCACTTTAGCTATCTGTCCGTTTGTATCTATAGCTCAAAACGGAAGTGATAATAAACCGGTCACTCTGAACAATTTTCCAGCTTTCATGAATCAGATACAGCTGGCTGATTCACTGGATCAACCTCAACAAGTAATCTCTCTGACCGACTCAATCATACCTTTAGCCCTGAAAGCGGGTAACGATGATGTCGTTCTAAGAGCCATTATATATCAATACAACAACCAGAATCAGCTTAATCTGAATAATCAGACGGCTAATCTCAAGGCTTTTCTGGATTGGGTGGAACAGCTCCATAGCCCTTCCTATAAGGCTATCGGATACTTGTATTTTCTGTCTAAGGACTACCCTGTCCTTTTCAAGAATCCCGAACGTATGGTTTTAGACAATCTGAATGAATGTCTGAAAACAATGAAGAATGAACCTGTGTCCGGTTTTAGCAGTATCATCAGGCTAAATTCTTTCACGGAGATTATAGCACCTACGCTTGGTGACTATCTGAGATTCATATTTCTATCGCAATACAAAAACAACAGAACTTCGGATGAAGAGCTAAGTAAGTTAACTAATAATTACCTGAACGAGCTGGAAAAGAGTTCGTCTGTGCCTACACGCATGTATGCGCAGTTTTTGCGAATCAGTAATGATCAATCGCTCGACGATTACTGTTCAGAATTATTTAAACTATATGAACAATACAAAGAGATACCGGAATCGGGAGTGCTTTTATCGGGATATTTCAATCAGGATAAACAAAAAGAAGTTGAGCTCCTTGAAGATTACATTAAGCGGTTTCCGAAGTCGGACTTCTCGGAATCTTTCAACTATAAGCTTGCCGTTCTGAATAATCCGATCAGCAGATTATCTTTCCCTTATCAGGTTTATCCGAATACAGCAACTCCTTTTCAAGCGAACAGCTACCTCATGAAGCAGTTTACGCTCAATTTCGAAAATGATAAAAAGAAAAGTATTAATCAGAATTATGTTTTGGCAAATCCCGGAAAATATACTTTTGAAAAGGAAACCCTTCTGCTACCGAAGCTTTCGGATGGAACGTGGAATATTGTACCTAATGATGGACAAGAAAGAGATTATAAACAGACTATCACCGCATCAAAAGGGATAGGTTATCAAATCAGCAATCGGATTATCGGTCTTGATTACAGAACGGGAGAACCTATAAAAAAAGGATCTGTCTACTTATATCAGGACAAAACTGTAAAGGAATATGCACTACATGACGGTATTTATGAGATTCCTGATTTGAAGAACAAAAAGGAAAATCGTTATCAAACAAATTATTATGCTGTTCGTAAGGGTACTACACCATCTATAAAAACATTCTTATTCCAAACTCAGAAACCGAACAAAAATGAGCAGATACGTACATCTCATTTACTGACAGATAAACCGATTTATAAACCGGGAGATTCAGTTCGGTTTAAACTATGGAGCTGGGAGACTACAAATAAGAATGCACAGGCTTTGAGCAATGTGCAAGGTTTGGTGTATCTATACGATGCCAATTACAAAATCATTGATTCTACACAGGTTGTAACTGATAAATATGGTACGGCTTGGGGTGGATTTCAACTGCCTCAGTTTGGATTGAATGGCAGCCATCAATTAGTAGCATCCCTGGATAAAGCCTCCAAAAACGGGGTTCAAAGTAGTACTTCATTCCAGGTCGAAGATTATAAAGCTCCGACTTTTATGATTCAGCTAAATAAGCCTGATTCGACTTATAGCCTGAATACGCCTATACATATTACAGGAAAAGCTTATTCCTATAATGGGTTACCGCTGAGAAATCAGACGATAGCCTATAGTGGTAGTTATACTCCCCTTTATCGTTTCTTCTTTGGTGCGCGCGATCAACAGATGAACTTTGCTGTCTCAGGTGAAATTAAGACAAATGACGAAGGGGATTTTTCTTTCGCTGTCACAACACCTGATGAGGTAAAAACGAATCGGTTTGTTCAAATATGGAACTTGCAGTTGACAGCTACTGCAACCGATCAAAAGGGTGAAACGCAGAGTCAGTCTTTAGCTCTGATCGTATCGGATAAAAAATACAGATTAGCGATCAATGCTCCTGCGTTTATGGATTTGAGTAAAACTCAACCGAAAGTCAATGTAACGGCACGTAATCTGACCAATCAGAATCTGAAAGTAACAGGCAGATGGGAGCTTCTGAATAATCAAAAGCGCACTATAAGTCAGGGCGCCTGGAACAGTAATGAACCGATCCTATGGAGTGATTTCAGGAAATTTGCTACCGGTGAATATCAGTTGAAAGTATCCTACGATAACGATACAATTTCTAAGAACATCATTCTGTACAACTCAGCAAAAAAAGAATTAGCGATCGATACAACACTGATGGTTATTCCTTCGGAAGAGAGTAAGAATCGAATTTACCTAGTAACATCCGAGCCGGAATTGCATGTGCTGTATGCGCTAAGCAGATCGGATAAAGAGAGTGAGTTCAAATGGCTTCGACTGCGGAAAGGAATGTTAAGTCTTGACTTACCTGAGCTCCCGGAAGGTGTTTATGCAACTGTACAGATGGCAACTGTCAGAAATTGCAAATTCAAAACAGAAACTTACAACTATAACAATGCTGTCAAGCTGGATTCACTGGATATATCATTAAGTACATTCAGAGATAAATTAACTCCGGGAGCAAAAGAAAACTGGACACTTCGTATAAGCAAGAATGGTAAAACGAACATAGATCAGTCCGTTTTAGCGTATATGTATGATAAAGCATTGGATACGTATATGCCATACGAGAATCCGTTTAATGTATCATTGATTAAATCAAATCCGGCATTAAATATTATTTCGTCCAACGGATTCGGGATGAATTACATGAACAT
>JBOFKE010000134.1:0-2052 GCA_051657185.1 Bacteroidales bacterium
AATTTGTTATTTTTTCCTATGCTCAAGGTTCCGTTTCAATATATCTCAATTGACGGTTCAATATTCCTATTGTGCTTGTACTACTTTTGTTTATATATAAAGCTTGTTTAAGTCATCTTTCTTATTAAAAGATTCGCAACCAACTCCCCGACTCGCTCGTCGTTTTGTTTCTTGATTGCGGTTGCAAAAGTAGAGGCATTTTTTTATTCCTGCAAGTTTTCCGAAAAATATTTTCGAAACTTTTTATTTGAAATTACTATAACCTCCTGAGCTTCTGAAAAATACAACCTTTCCACTTAACCTGTATTAACACTTGCAACGTTAATGTGAAGTCAATTATTCATCAAAGGCCCTTCAAATACTATTTATGTCCACCCTCATTTTGTGAGTGATTCTGGTTCGGCGTAAAGTGTGTACGTTTCTTCAAAACGGGTTTACTCTTTGACTCCTCCTTTCTCTGAGGTCGATTGTGATTTGATCGATTATTCGCAGGAGCCGTACGTCTGGCATGCGAATTAAACTCCGGTGACTCTCCGATATGCGCAGGTATTGTAAGCTGATCAATCTCTCTTCCGATTAAACGGAACACCTTAACTAAACCACGCTGATCCTTTTCTCCAATCAACGTAATAGCCTTTCCTTTAGCATCAGCTCTACCCGTACGACCGATACGATGAATATAATCCTCCGTATCCATTGGCAGATCCCAGTTAATAACCAGGCCTACATTATCAATATCGATACCACGCGATAAAATATCCGTTGCAACCAACACATCCAACTTACGGTTCCGGTAGTCCAGCAACACCTGCTGACGCTCGTCCTGCTCCAAATCCGAATGCATCGCAGCTGCACGAATTTTCTTTCGCTTCAAATGATAAGTCACATCACCTACCTTTTTCTTTGACGAACAAAAGATAATGACAGTCTGATCAGGATTCTCCTCAATAATATGCTCAATCAAACTCAATTTCTGATTTTCATAACATATATATACGAACTGCTCAATCGAATCATTCGGTTTAGATACCGCCACATTCACATGTACCGGGTTATTAAGAATAGACTCGATCAACTTTTGAATTTTCAATGGCATCGTAGCCGAAAACAGTACAGTCTGTCTGTCCTCAGGAAGATATTCTACAATTTTCTTAATATCATCAGCAAATCCCATATCCAACATTTTATCAGCCTCATCCAGAATAAAATGTTTTACGTGCGATAAATCAATTTTACTATGCTCCAGATGTGAGATCAATCTACCCGGAGTAGCAACAATAATATCAGCACCTAATTTCATTCCTCTCTTTTGAGCTTCCCAGTCAGGACCTGTACCTCCTCCATAAACTAATAAGGATGACACGGGTAAAAAATAAGAAAAGCCCTCGATCTGTGTATCGATCTGTTGAGCCAACTCGCGAGTCGGAGCCATAATAATGGCTTTAATCTTATTCTCCTCGTAATTATTTTCGGACAACTGATTTAATAAAGGAAGTACGAAAGCAGCTGTTTTACCTGTTCCTGTCTGTGCAGAAGCAACAACATCTCTACCTTCGAGTATAAAAGGAATGGCTTTTTCTTGGATTGGGGTCATTTCCTGAAAATTCATTGTATCTAACCCATCTAACAATTCATCAGTCAGTTCTAATTCGTCAAAACGCATATTCTAAAAATGTATTATATGTCACAAAGCTAACGAATAAAACGAACATTTAAAACGAAAGCCTTCATTTATCTTATTTTTTCTTTTTAACACTCATCACACGATGCCCGAAAACCGCTAACAGTAAAACGCCTGCTAACACCTTCACCCACAGCACTCCGCTTCCGAAAAGAATAAAAGAAACCAGCAATAAACAGGTTATTACAAATAAGATAGATGCCGGATTGCGTATCAACTGAAAAAACTCTGGCAACGAGTCTTTGTTCGAGAACGCAAAGTAAAGCCCCACACATCCGATTAATAATAAAGGTTTTTGTATCCAGGTTTCGATAAACATCGATGAGAGCATCATCCCGAAACTCACTATAATCACTATTGTATAAATAATT
>JBOFKE010000135.1:0-20859 GCA_051657185.1 Bacteroidales bacterium
GCGACGATACGGTGTATCTTTTAAAAGAAACGGCGTATCTTTTAAAAGATACACCGTACAATTTTGACAATGTCAGGACCCACTTTATATACTCACTACAAAACATTTTTTTTGCGTTTTATCTGCAACATCTGCAACAATCTCCCGAAACCCTTTGTGGATCGGGATTTTCGCTGTTGCAGATGGTTGCAGATGGTTGCAGATGAAATTCGATCTGCAACGCGTAATTACCTATAACATAGTTGTTTATATAGGTGTTGCAGATGTTGCAGATAAAACTTCAAATTTTGTTAGTAGTAAGCTTCTTTGTGAGAATCTAAAGCATAGACCTACATTTTGGTATCCTGTAGTTAGGAATAACTTAATATTGAAAGCTACCAACCGTATTTATTTTATCCGCTGATTTTTTTTTGTCTTTAAAATGTCACCTTTGCATGTTATTCTTTGACAGTTCGTAGTTATCAATTACACTTAATAGAGATCAGTCGGTTTTTATGAACAGAGTACGTAAACCAAACGTTCTAATTATATCATTTACTTACCTAAACCATACCAATATGAGAGCTATATTCACACTATTCGTGGTCATCATGCTCCATACAGCAAGTGCACAAAACAGCGATCTTGCATCGCGGTTCATTGTTATAGATCTGCCCCTGCCCGCATTATCCGTGTCCCAGGATGCTGATAATCTGTATGTACTCGAACAAGCCATACATCCCGACTATGGCATACACGTCATCGGCAAATTTACCGGTCAAATCACTCACTATCCATTTGGCATTGACCAACCCATAGCCGATTTTCAGACCGACCAGTCCGGACAATTCTACTATACTATCCCCGAACAGGGACTCTATACCTACGACCTTCATACACGCACCTCAGAGCTCGTATGGAGCGATGTGCGCCCATGTCAGCACTATCGCATCACCTTCTCACCCGATAAACAATTTATCCTCCTCTGGGATCAGGATCACGTCCTCCTCTCAAACGGAAATTATCATCAGATCAACCGCTTCGAGAACATCATCACAATCAAAAGCATCGTCGATGATCAGGCACGCATCTGGAATATGGACCTCTACTCCATCCATCTCTACGAAACTACCCAAAACATACCAGTCAGCTACTCAGCCGATAAGCTTAATAAACAACGTCCTCTCACATTCGAACCATCCGAACTCCGAGACATACGTATCAGCCCCGACAAGCAACTCTATATCCTTGCCGGAAACAACCTCTATACCCACAACTCCGACAGCTCACAATGGCTTAAAATAGCCACATTCAGCCCATCTAAAGCTGAAATACCAAACAATATTCTGATCGGACCTCTCGGCAACTTCTATCTCACCTTCCGCAACTCCGAAAAAGGCATACTGCGCCTCGGCAAACACATACCATCCCGCCTCACCGTACAAGGATCTATCCCCAGCACACAGATAAGCGATCCAGCCTTTCGTGGCCACGTATCCTATCCCGTACAGACCGATGGCAAAGGCGGTACAGACCTCTATGGCAATCTCTGGATACTCTCCAAAGACAACCACAGACTCATCATATACACGCCGCACGTCCCCTATTTCTACCCATCTCTTATGGGACGGCAAATCACACTCGCACCTCCCACACTCATATAGAGTCTGTTTTGCATACGTTATTTCACCCATCCTATTTTTTTTCATCTGCTGATTAAACTATTTCATATCCCTCACGTCAAAATACTAAACAATTCATTAAACATTAAATTTTTAGCATTATGAAATCAATGAAATTAGTATCAGCATTATTCGCATTATTCTTGTTAGTATCTCCGGCCGTATCAAATGCACAAAACGGTAACAGAGGCGAAAACAAACAACCACGCTCTGAAAAGAGAATGGAGAATCTGCAAAAAGAACTTAACCTCAATCCGGAGCAAGTAAGCCAGATTCAGAAAATGTGGGAAGAAAACAATAAAGAGAGAGAAGAGCTGCAAAAAACTAAAGAAAGCTCACGCGACCAATTCAGAGAAGAAATGAAAACAATGCGTGACAAACATCAGGCTAAAATGAAAGAAATCCTTACTCCCGAACAATATGAAAAATACCAGGAGATGCAAAAACAACAAATGCAAAACAGAAAATCAGGTAAAAGAGGTCCGCAAGCAAGAATGAAATAACAACCTCATACAATCATACTATTTCTCCATACAAACGAAACCGTGCAATCAAAGACCTTCCGGTCCCGTATTGCACGGTTTCACTATATCCGATCACTCAGATTATCTATTATTTATTTTCCGGAATCAATTCATCACCATAACTTAGCTTCCTGTCTTCCGGCACAATATATTTGATCTTAACAACATCACCCTCACGCGCCACCTTCACAGGAACAGACGTTACCTTACTTCCGTCCCACGAATAACTGACCATATACCAGCCCGGCTTATTCAGACGTTTCACCTCCAGCGACTTCAACATCTCCTCATTCACATCCTGAGACCTGAGCACCGGATCAGCCCCCGAATTTCTTATCATCTCCGGAATCCTTTCAAACAACGACAGCACCATATACTCCTTCATCAGCTTCTTATTTGCCGAATCACGACCCTCAAGAATATTCGTTATATATTCCTCATAAAATGATTTAAGAACCCTGCTCTCAGCCAAACCATCCCACTGAATATTACCAGCCGTTACAACCATAACGCAAAACAGACTCGCCAGCCAAGCCAGCCAACACCTTTTACCAATCGTTTTCATTATCATAATATTCTGATTTAGTTTAATATTCACTCAATAATTTCACCTGGCAGCGCAAAGAAAAGCATTTTTTATCTAATAAACCCTATTATTCAACCACCAATCGCCTAACTATTATCCAATTAACAATAAATCTATTCTAAAATATATCACTATCAAATCAAACAATAACGCAATAGATTTGTTTACCCAAAAGAAATAAGGAATAGACCAATCTATATTAAGCTAACTATTAATCAAATCTTTAATATCAATTAGTATGAAAACAATTTATTTCGCACTGCTTCTCCTCCTTCCTATTTTCACTCTGCAAGCACAGGAAGAAGTCTTAACAAATCAACAAATCATTGAAATGCTCGACCTTGGATTCGAAGAAGACATAATAATCACAAAAATCCAAACATCCCGAACCGATTTCAATACAGACATCTCCCAGTTAAAAGCACTCAAAGACAAAGGAGCATCCTCTAAAATCATCTCAGCCATGATGAAACAGGATAGCGAAACTCCCGTAGAACAAAATAACCAATCCGGCATCTACTTCGAAAGCGAAGGCCAGAAAGTTAAAGTTCTTCCAAGCGTCTTCTCCGCAAGCAAAACCAGTACACTCGCTTCCGGACTAACCTATGGAATAGCCTCAGCCAAAGTCAAATCAATCATCAACAATTCCTCCTCGCGCAACGTCATAAACAACGAACAACCGGCCTTTTACTTCTACTTCTCCCCATCCGATGTATTAGGACAAGGAGGACTAGACTGGTGGTTCAGAGCCGCTACATCCCCAAACGAATTTGTACTTGTAAAACTTAAGTCAAACGAAAGAAAAAATAGCCGCGAGTTAGAAACCGGATCCATCAATGCCTATGTAGGATCCAATTACGGAATAGACAGCAAAAAAACAATCCCCTTTACAATCGAACAAATAAACGACACAGAATTCGTCGTTGCCCCATATTCGCCACTCGAACCAGGCGAATACTGCTTCTTCTATCAGGGAGCCGTTCCACAGGGAGGAGTAAACAATCAATCCGTATTTGATTTCTCAATTCAACTATAACAACAAACCATCAATAATCAAAACAAGTAAGTTGAATAACCAACTTAATAAGATTTTCTATTAAACAAAAAAACCGTGCAACCAAAGACCTTTAGTCTCTATTGCACGGTTTTTATATGATAATTTATGATCTTCTGAAATAAAGGATCTGCCGATAAATACAGTTATTCATAAACATCAATGCAATTTTTTTTGAAAAAGTAGATATGTTCTTTTTTCCTGAATTAGGCCATCGCGAAGGGACATCCTGATGAAGGAGCGAACCATCACCTCCTATCCGATTTAAGGAATCTTTCTTGGAGACGCTTACGCTACTTCGTGAAGAATCTAATACATTATCTACTTTTTTGATATATGCAGTCGGGATATAAAGATAAAACTCATACTATCTATATAAAAGAGGCAGAAGCTGATATAATCACGCTTCTGCCTCTTTTTATTTTTAATACTTGAGATGATCAATAAATTACTCTTCAAGTAAGATATCTAAAATCTGTACTGCAGCTTTTGCAACAGATGTTCCCGGGCCAAAGATTGCCGCCACACCTGACTTATACAAATAATCATAATCCTGAGCAGGAATTACCCCACCGGCAATTACAATAATATCTTCTCGACCTAGTTTTTGTAACTCTTCGATTACTTGCGGAACCAATGTTTTATGTCCTGCAGCCAAAGACGATACGCCTAAGACATGAACATCATTCTCTACAGCCTGACGTGCAGCTTCTGCCGGAGTCTGGAACAATGGTCCCATATCAACGTCAAATCCACAGTCTGCATAACCTGTTGCTACAACTTTAGCACCACGGTCATGTCCGTCCTGACCCATTTTAGCGATCATGATACGAGGCTGACGACCTTCTTTTTTCGCAAATTTATCTGCCAACTCACATGCATGCATAAAGTCAGCATCCTTTTTCGTTTCTGATGAATACACGCCTGAAATTGTTCTGATTATAGCTTTATAACGTCCTACTACTTTTTCACAAGCATAAGAAATTTCACCTAATGTAGCACGTACACGTGCTGCTTCCACTGCTAAAGCAAGCAAGTTGCCTTCTCCTGTTTCTACAGATTTCGTAATGGCTTCAAGAGCTGCTGCAACTGCAGCTTCGTCTCTATGTCCTTTCAAACCGTTCAGACGCTCAATCTGTTGTTTACGTACAGCTGTATTGTCAACTTCAAGAATATCAATCGGATCTTCTTTTTCCAAACGATATTTGTTAACCCCTACAATTGTTTGATTACCTGAGTCAATGCGAGCCTGAGTACGGGCAGCTGCCTCTTCGATACGAAGTTTAGGAATACCCGTTTCGATAGCTTTAGCCATACCTCCAAGACTTTCAATCTCTTGTATATGCTCCCATGCTTTCTGAGCCAGATCATTTGTCAATGATTCAACATAATAAGAACCTGCCCAAGGATCCACCTCTTTACAGATTTGTGTTTCCTCCTGGATATAGATTTGTGTATTACGTGCAATACGTGCTGAGAAATCTGTAGGTAATGCAATAGCTTCATCAAGAGCATTTGTATGCAAAGACTGAGTATGACCCAATGCAGCTCCCATAGCTTCTATACATGTACGTCCTACGTTGTTAAACGGATCCTGCTCTGTCAAAGACCAACCCGAAGTCTGTGAGTGCGTACGCAAAGCCAGTGATTTTGGGTTTTTAGGGTTAAACTGCTTAACAATCTTTGCCCATAACATACGAGCAGCACGCATTTTTGCAATCTCCATGAAGTGATTCATACCAATTGCCCAGAAGAATGATAAGCGTGGTGCGAAAGCATCGATATCCATTCCTGCATTTACACCTGCACGCAAATATTCAAGACCATCGGCCAGCGTATAAGCTAGCTCGATATCAGCTGTTGCGCCGGCTTCCTGCATGTGATAACCCGAAATAGAAATCGAGTTAAATTTAGGCATATTTTGTGACGTATATTCGAAAATATCAGCAATGATGCGCATGGAGAATTCCGGTGGATAAATATAAGTATTACGCACCATAAACTCTTTCAAAATATCATTCTGAATAGTTCCTGCCATTTCATCAAGTTTTGCACCTTGCTCCAACCCTGCATTGATATAGAAAGCCATGATCGGAAGTACAGCTCCATTCATCGTCATAGATACCGACATCTTATTCAACGGAATACCGTCAAACAATACTTTCATATCTTCAAGTGAACAGATTGACACACCTGCCTTACCTACGTCACCAACCACACGCTCATGATCTGCATCGTATCCACGGTGTGTTGCAAGGTCAAATGCAACGGACAATCCTTTCTGACCTGCTGCCAGATTTCTGCGATAAAAAGCATTTGACTCTTCAGCTGTAGAAAATCCTGCATATTGGCGAATCGTCCATGGTCTCATAGCATACATTCCTGAGTATGGCCCACGTAAGAACGGAGCGATACCTGCCACATAGTTCAGATGCTCCATGTTCTCTAAATCTTCTTTCGTATAAACGCTTTTCACCGCAATCTGCTCCGGTGTAAGCCAATTAGCCTCAATGCTGTTAGCTTGAGCCCATTCTGTGCCGTTATTGTTTGCACATCCGGCATTTTTTATATCTATGTTCTTAAAATTCGGTCTCATTGTAATTGATCATTTTCAACGTTCAGATCGTTTTTTATTTCCGAACCTACGTTGGTATTATGAATTTGATTTACTTTCGAATCTATAGGTTTAAATACCCATTTTTGTATTATAACCTTTCAATGTTTCCAATACATTGGAGCGAACATTGATAAATTCGGTAATACCTTGTTCTTTCAATGCATCCATACAAGCCGGAGCTCCTGCTACAACCAATAATGCACGATCACCGATAATAGCTTTTGCTTCCGGTGCCAAAGTTTCGTATTCGTCATCGCCTGAACATAGTACAATAAAGTCAGCACCAGCCTTCATAGCTGCATCTACACCAGCCTCTATAGTTTCAAATCCAAGATTATCAATCACTTCATAACCTGCACAAGCAAAGAAGTTGCATGAGAATTGAGCGCGAGCCAGACGCATAGCCAGATTGCCGATTGTAAGCATAAATGCTTTCGGACGTTTAGCTGCTTTTTCTGTAGCCAGACGCAAAGTTTCAAAGTCACTTGCTCCGCGAGAGAAATCCAGTTTCACCAATCCTTCTTCTGTATTGCAGTTACATCCGCATCCGCACTTATGATCTTCAAGTGTTATTTTTTGACCTGCTTTTTCATTAAAGTTCGGATATTGGTTTGTTCCCAATAATATTTCACGACGTTTAGCAATTGCATCTTTACGAGCAGCTCCCGCCTTATTAATTTCATTTTGAATTTCCGAAGAATCTACAGCTGCTTTAAAGCCACCTTTATCTTCGATATCAAGGAATAACTTCCACGCTTGTTCAGCAATTGAATTCGTTAGATTTTCAATATAATAAGAACCTGCAGCAGCATCAACGATTTTATCGAAATGCGACTCTTCTTTCAATAATAATTGCTGATTACGTGCAATACGTTGAGAGAAATCATCTGCTTGTTTATATGCTGAGTCAAACGGAGTTACAGTTAGTGAGTCTACACCTGCTATTGAAGCAGACATTGCCTCAGTTTGCGTACGCAACATATTTACATGAGCATCGTAGATAGTAAGATTCCAGGAAGATGTTTCGGCATGTGCTCTCATTTTCATGGCACAAGTACAAAGTCCGTCTGCTTGTTTATTAGGACAGTCGAACTGACATTGCGGATCATAAGCTTTCACGATATTTGCCCACAACATACGGGCTGCACGGAATTTTGCAATTTCCATAAAGTAGTTAGATCCTACTCCGAAGTTGAATTTAATGCGTTTTGCAACCATATTAGCCGGAAGGCCTGCTGCTGTTAGCTGAGCCATGATTTCATTACCCCATGATAATGCATAACCCAACTCCTGATAAATATAAGATCCTGCATTATTAAATGATAAAGCATTTACGCTGAATACACGGAATCGTGGTAATGCAGCTGCAGCTTCATACACTTCTTTATATGCATCTGTCATATTATCGAACGGACGACCTTTTTTCAAAATACGTTTGAATGGATCAAAATCGATTGATCCGTATGCATTCATTACATCAACATTGTTTGCTTTGTAATAGTCTCCTAATAAAGCAATCAATTTTGATGCATTACGTACGCAGCATCGGAAGTTCAATTCACATGCAACCGGATCTATATCTTTCAATAATGCAGCAATAGATTCAGCATGAACAAAATCACTTTCTACTTTAAATCCTAATGAATTTACTCCTTTCATTAGCAATTCGTGTGCTTTTGCATTAGCAGCTACCGGATCCGTCTCTAGGATATCCTGACGAACTAACCATTCGTTGTCTTTCTTGGTACCGCGGACAAATGGAAACTCACCCGGCAGAGAAGTAGTCGTTGCCAGACCTTCGAGATCTTCAGCACGATACATTGGTTTTACTGAGAAGCCTTCATTGGTTCTCCAAACCAGTTTCTTCTCAAAATCAGCTCCTTTCAAATCAGCTGCGACCTTATCCATCCACTCTTGCGTAGAAACCGGAGGAAATTCGGTAAACAACTTTTCTTTACTATTTGCCATAGTGTTTATTAAATTAAAGTGATAATAAAGTTTGAGACTTTTTCTATATAACCCCTGCAAATGTAAACTTTTTTAGAATATTGCAAAATAATTCGCAATGAATATTACGAACAAATTTCTTTTTTATTTTATTTGTACTCAAAATCAATTTGTTTACTTCAAACATCTTCATTATTTAACTTTAAACAGGATCATTTGAATAGCATTTTGATTTCAGATGCTTATCTGAATTACTCTTTCGGATCTACATATTTTACAAATTTCAAATCATAAACATGAAGACATCTCAATTTCTTAAACAATTTCTTTCTTTCGGATTATCACTTTTATTTATGATGACGTATGCCTCAGAAAAAGAGTTAACTATTCCTGTCAAGGATACTTCTGTCAAAGGTACTCTAACCATCCCTAACAATACACCATCAAATACACCACTTGTTATTATCATTAGTGGTTCGGGGCCTACTGACAGAGATGGCAATAATCCGCAAAACATAAAAAGCAGTTATCTAAAGATGATTGCTCAGGATCTTGATAAAAACGGCATTGCATCTTTCCGTTATGACAAACGCGGAATAGCTCAAAGTCGTAATCCTGAAATCCGGGAATCAGACCTTACATTTAATGATTATATCAACGATGCTTCTGATATTTGCAACTATTTTGCTAGAGAGAAAAAATACAATCAGATCATTCTTCTTGGACATAGTGAGGGAGGACAAATAGCTATTAATGTTGCCGCGACCAATACAAATGTAAGCAAAATTATAGCTATTGCTGCTCCCGGACGAAACATTGAAGAAATTATGCTCGAACAACTCAACAGCTTACCTCAAACTGACATTGATGATGTAAAAAAGGCCTTTGAGTGTATGCGAAATAATCTTCCGGTTAAGCCTCAGAGTCAAATTTCTAAAATGATTTTCCGACCATCCGTTGTTCCCTATATGAAAAGCTGGATTAATAATAATCCCGCAGATATTATAAAACGATTAAAGATCCCTGTATTTCTTATCTGCGGATCTACTGATATTCAAGTTAAACCTGTAGATGCTCAGAATCTAAAATCTGCTTATCCAAAAGCTACTTTACTAACTATTGAAAATATGAATCATCCTTTGAAGGAAATAAATTCGATCAATCAGCTTGAACAAATGAAGTCATACAGCAGTCCTGATCTCCCCTTGCATCCACAACTAATGCCTCCGATAATCGCATTTATCAAGAATTAATCAGCTGACTTATACTGGTATTAGTTATCTTTCTAATGAATTTATTATACTAAAGAGCATCGCGGAGACGCCTACAAACAACCGTCTTTATCCGCTGATCCGCATTAAGGCTGATGAGTTAAGCACTTTAATTGAAAAGTATATTTAAGCAATAAGATATAAAAATATAGGGCTGCACGATTTACATGCAGCCCTATAATATTTAATTATTGGTATAAATATATTCAGTATTATTTATACTCTTCCCAAGATTTGATAGGAATTTGATCAATATCAATTGTACAGAATGCTTGAATAAAGGCATTTGCCAAACGAGCATTTGTGATAACCGGGATGTTCATATCGATCGCTCCACGACGGATTTTATAACCATTGCTTAGCTCTCGTTTTGTTAGGTTTTTAGGAATATTGATTACCATATCGATTTTGCCTTCACGCATCAAATCAAGAGCCTGAGGAGCCTGACTCTCTTCGCTTGGCCAACTTACCAATGTCGAAGCAAGACCATTATCTGTTAAGAAGCGATGAGTTCCGTCAGTCGCAAATAAATCATATCCTTTATTCACTAACATCTTAGCTGAATCCAACAATGCTGCTTTTTGTTTTGCACCACCGCTCGAAATAAGAATATTCTTTTTCGGAACACGATGTCCAACTGAAAGCATAGACGTAAGGATTGCCTCGTGTGCATCATCACCGATACAACCAACTTCTCCTGTTGATGCCATATCAACACCTAATACAGGGTCAGCTTTTTGTAAACGAGAGAAAGAGAACTGAGAAGCTTTGATACCTACATAATCTAAATCAAATGCAGACTTCTCCGGTTTCTCATAAGGAATTCCCATCATTACTTTTGTTGCAAGTTCGATAAAGTTGATTTTCAACAGTTTCGACACAAACGGGAAGCTTCTTGATGCACGCAAGTTACATTCGATTACTTTAATATCGTTATCCTTAGCAAGGAACTGAATGTTGAAAGGTCCTGAAATTTTCAACTCAGAAGCAATGTGGCGTGCAATCTTTTTAATGCGACGAACTGTTTCAACATAAATTTTTTGCGGAGGGAACTGAATTGTAGCATCACCTGAGTGAACCCCTGCAAACTCAATATGTTCTGAGATAGCATACGCAACGATTTCGCCGTTGTCTGCTACCGCATCCATTTCGATTTCTTTTGCATTCTCGATAAATTCACTTACAACAACAGGGTGTTTTTGTGATACGTTTGCAGCTAATGATAAGAATTGAACTAATTCTTCGTCATTCGAACAAACATTCATTGCCGCACCTGATAGTACGTATGACGGACGAACCAATACAGGATAACCTACTTCATCAACAAACGATTTAACATCATCTAAAGATGAAAGCTCTTTCCAACGTGGTTGATCGATTTCAAGACGATCCAGCATAGACGAAAACTTGTGACGGTCTTCTGCATTGTCAATACTTTGAGCCTGTGTACCTAAAATATTTACATTATGGTCATCCAGACGCATTGCAAGATTATTTGGAATCTGACCTCCTGTAGAGAGAACAACCCCGTGCGGATCTTCAAGTTCGATGATATCCATTACGCGTTCGAATGTCAATTCATCAAAATAAAGTCGGTCACACATATCATAATCCGTAGAAACGGTTTCAGGGTTGAAGTTGATCATAACTGAACGCCATCCCTCTTTACGGATTGTCTGAAGTGCATTTACCGAACACCAGTCAAACTCTACAGAACTACCAATACGGTATGCACCCGATCCAAGAACAATAACCGAACGTTTATCTCCGGTGTATTGAACGTCATTGAACTGACCGTTATAAGTCAGATACAAGTAGTTTGTTTGAGCAGGATACTCAGCAGCTAATGTATCAATTTGTTTTACAACAGGTAAGATACCTTGCTCCTTACGATGTGCGCGCACTTCGAAAATTGCGTCATCAACATCTGGTCTTTCTTTGTAAATCAGACGTCCGATCTGATTGTCAGAGAAACCTTGTTGCTTAGCACGACGCATTAATTTTTCATCGATCTCAACTACTTCGTCAATTTTATCAAGTTCACGAGCAGTTAGAACGATATTATATAATTTTTGAAGGAACCAGCGATCAATTTTAGTAAGATCGTGAATCTGATCTACAGTATAACCTTGACGGAATGCTTTAGAGATCACAAAAATACGATTATCTGTAGGGTTCTTCAATTCTTTTTCGATATCATCGATCTGAATTTCTTTGTTAGCTACGAATCCCGAAGCTCCCTGACCAATCATACGAAGACCTTTTTGAATAGCTTCTTCGAAAGTACGTCCGATAGCCATTACTTCACCAACAGATTTCATAGATGAACCGATCTCGCGAGACACACCATGAAACTTAGAAAGGTCCCAACGAGGGATTTTACAAACAATATAATCCAGAGCTGGTTCGAATAGTGCAGAAGTAGTTTTCGTTACAGAGTTTTTCAAATCGAACAATCCATAACCTAAGCCTAGTTTAGCAGCAACGAATGCTAAAGGATAACCTGTTGCTTTTGATGCCAAAGCAGAAGAACGACTCAAACGAGCATTTACCTCAATTACGCGATAATCTTCCGAATACGGGTCAAATGCATATTGTACATTACACTCACCTACGATACCAATGTGACGAATGATACGGATAGCTAATTCGCGTAGTTTATGATATTCACTGTTTGTAAGAGTTTGCGAAGGAGCTACAACGATACTCTCACCGGTGTGAATACCCAGTGGATCGAAGTTTTCCATATTACAAACTGTAATACAGTTGTCAAAACGGTCACGAACAACCTCATATTCTACTTCTTTCCATCCTTTCAATGATTTTTCAACCAGGATTTGAGGAGAGAATGATAATGCTTTTTCTGCAAGAACTAAAAGCTCTTCTTTGTTATCACAAAAGCCGGAACCAAGTCCGCCAAGTGTATATGCTGCACGAATAATAATAGGATAACCTAATTCATCTGCTGCCTTAATAGCTTCTCCGACTGTATCAACAGCGAAACTTTTGATTGTTTTCACATTGATTTGATCCAGCTTCTTAACGAAAAGCTCACGGTCTTCTGTGTCCATAATAGCCTGAACCGGAGTACCAAGTACTTTTACATTATATTTCTCAAGAATGCCACCTTCGTAAAGTTTCACCCCACAGTTAAGAGCTGTTTGTCCACCGAAAGCAAGTAAAATACCATCAGGTTTTTCTTTTTTGATTACTTTCTCTACAAAAAAAGGAGTAACCGGCAAGAAGTAAATCTTGTCCGCCACGCCTTCAGATGTTTGAACAGTAGCAATGTTCGGATTAATCAAAACCGTTTCAATACCTTCTTCGCGAAGAGCTTTCAATGCTTGAGAACCAGAATAGTCAAACTCTCCGGCCTCGCCAATTTTAAGCGCTCCAGAACCAAGTACCAAAACTTTCTTAATATTATGTATCATAGGATTTGTCATCAAAAAAATTAGAAAATTAAAACGGATTAATCAAATTAGAGTAGTTTAATGAAATCATCAAACAAGAATTCCGTATCTGTCGGACCACTAGCAGCTTCTGGGTGGAACTGACATGAGAAATAAGGTTTTGATTTATGACGGATACCTTCGTTTGTTCCATCATTCATATTGATGAATAAAGGTTCCCAATCAGATCCTAAAGTTTCGTTATCTACAGCAAAACCGTGATTTTGAGATGTTACGAAACAACGATTAGTACCAACCATACGCACAGGCTGATTGTGGCTACGGTGACCGTATTTTAATTTATAAGTAGAAGCTCCACCTGCTTTAGACAACAATTGATTACCCATACAAATACCAAAAATTGGTTTATCGTTTTGCATGAATTTACAAATATTCTCAATTGTTTCCTGAGCATGATCGGGATTACCCGGACCGTTTGAGATGAACAAACCGTCAAACTCTAATGTATTGAAATCATAATTCCAAGGCACACGAATCACAGTAACATTACGCTTCAATAAGCAGCGAATGATATTGTGTTTTACTCCACAGTCAACAAGACAAACTTTCTTCTCGCCATTACCATAAGTAATAACTTCTTTACAGCTTACTTTATCAATTAGATTCTCTGTATTCGGATCAATAAAATCGATATCTTGTTCTCCTTCAAAAACGAATTTACCTTTCAAAGAACCGTTTTCACGAAGTACTTTAGTCAATTCACGAGTATCAATGCCGTAAATTCCGGGTACTTTTTGTTCTTTCAACCATTCGCTCAGACTTTTTGCAGCATTCCAATGACTATGCTCATGAGAGTAGTCAGAAACAACCACACCTGAAGTATGGATCTTTTCAGATTCGTGAAATTCAGAAATACCGTCGACAAGATTATCGGCTGGAACGCCATAGTTGCCGACCAAAGGGAAGGTGATAGTAAGAATCTGACCGCTGTATGACGGGTCAGTTAAACTTTCTGGATAGCCCACCATAGCGGTGCTAAAAACGACTTCTCCGGCTGTTGGTTTTTCATATCCGAATGAATATCCGTTAAAAACCATACCGTTGTCTAATACTAAAGAAACAGGTCTCTCCTTTTGCATTGATAATTTATGTATATAGGTGACTTATTTTTAACCGGCTTCCTTATAGAAAACCGTGCAAAGATAGGTAATTTAGAGCTTCCGACAATGCTTTTTCAAAACATTTTCGCAAAGATTCACATTTACACTTCTTTTCCTGATAATTATACAAAGACTGATTCTGCAATGATTTATTTAACTCCTCTAAGTATCTGCAAGTTGTGAAATTTCAAGAAGAATAAACTATTTTATAAAGCTTTAGAGGAAGTATTGATTACCTTCGCGAACTATTTTATAAAAACATAAACTAACTGAAAATTTTTCGTTTAATCAATGAAGAGATATCTTGGTATTATTTTTGCTATGATATCGGCATCTACATTTGGACTGATTCCGATTTTTTCTATTCCTGCATTGCAAGCAGGACTGTCTGTAAACAACGTGTTATTCTGGAGATTTTGTCTTGCTACTATTTTCCTTGGAACTTTTTTATTAGTCAGGAAGCACAGTATTAAAGTAAAGAAGGACGAGTTCCTGTCTTTAGCAGGTCTTATTTCATTAAGCGGAACAACTGCTTTTTGTCTAATGAAATCATATACGTATATTCCGAGCGGTGTGGCCACGACCATACATTTCCTCTACCCTGTTCTGGTCACTTTATTAATGGTCGCTTTTTTTAAAGAGAGATTTACACCCTGGTTCGGACTGGCAGTCGTTTTAGCCGTAAGTGGCGTTGCCGCTATCAGTGGTTTAAGCTCTGGAGGTGACATTAACATGACAGGTATCGGTTTTGCTTTGATGACTGTACTTACTTATGCATTATATATAGTAGGAATCAATAAAACAAAAGCGAGCAGAATGAATAGCCTTACGATGACATTTTATGTTATGGTTATGCTTATGACATTCTTTTTTACACTAAGTATGATTGATGGTGGTATCACTATGATTCCTAATATTAAAATACTCGGAGATATTTCTTTATTAGCTCTACTTCCGACTCTATTATCAAACTTTACGCTTATTTTAGCTATTAAGAACGTCGGATCGACAACAACAGCTATCATGGGATGCGTAGAACCCGTAACGGCTGTTTTATTGGGTGTTTTATTTCTGGGCGAGCCTCTGAACGTACATCACTTAATTGGTATCGGGTTAATCATTGCTTCGGTTTCATTTGTGATATTAGGAGATAAAATAGCAACTCTTTTCGGAGCACTTAACCACTCAAAGAATTGAAAGAATAAACATAATTGCTTTTTGTAATAATGCGGATACTATATCTTTTCCCAGATATAATATCCGCATTTATTTTATAAGTGAATGAACCATCAATATCGATTTTTCATTATTCATTTATAAATGAACCGACAATCATAAATTTGACAAAAAAGATAGAACGTCTTATTTTTTTCTATACCTTTACTTTTACATTGCTGTTCAGTAACCAAAGGAACTGCAATTTGACTTAAGAAGTTATATCTATTAACAAGTATAAAATATGGAGAGTAATAATCGATTTCTGGGACTTATCCAAGAAAGTGTAATTAAACATTGGGAATTACCTGCGTTTTCAGATTACAAAGGAACAACTCATTACTATAAAGATATTGCAAGACGCATAGAGAAGATACATATTGTTTTAGAAAATGCCGGTATTCAAAAAGGGGATAAAGTTGCTTTAATCGGCCGTAACTCTTCTAACTGGGCTACTATTTTCTTCGGTGTTTTAACTTATGGTGCTGTCGTTGTACCTATTCTTCATGAATTCAAACCGGATAACATCCATAATATCGTCAATCACTCCGATGCGAAGTTCATGTTTGTGGGTGATATCGTTTGGGAAAATCTGAACGAAGCTTTAATGCCGGAATTAAAAGGGATTGTCATGATAAATGACTTTTCATTAATAAAAAGCCGCGTTGAAGGTTTGGATTATGTAATGGACCATATCAACGAACTGTTTGGTAAAAAATTCCCTCGTAGCTTCAGACCTGAAAGCATCAGTTATCATATAGAAGAACCGGATGAACTTGCTGTGTTGAACTATACTTCGGGTACAACCGGATTTGCTAAAGGTGTTATGATACCTTACCGTAGCTTATGGTCAAACACTCAGTTTGCTGCAGACAACCTACCTTTTATGAAACCTTCAGACAATGTTGTTTGTATGTTACCTATGGCTCACATGTACGGATTGGCTTTTGAGATCCTGAATTCTTTCAATATTGGATGTCACGTTCATTTCCTTACTCGCACTCCTTCTCCTAAAATTATTCTGGATGCTTTTTCTGAGCTTAAACCGCGACTTATTCTTGCCGTACCTCTTATTATTGAGAAAATAGTAAAGAACAAGGTTTTCCCTGAAATAGAAAAACCGTGGATGAAGTTGTTACTTAAAGTACCTTTTGTCGATACGAAACTATTGGAAATTATCGGAGACAAATTGAATCAAGGATTCGGTGGTAACTTTGAAGAAATCGTTGTAGGAGGCGCTGCTATTAATAAGGATGTAGAAAAATTCTTACGTTCGATTAACTTCAGATATACCGTTGGTTATGGCATGACCGAATGCGGACCTCTTATTTCATATACTCAATGGGACAGCTTTAAAGCCGGAAGTTGCGGTCAACCTGTCGATCGTATGGAAGTTCGTATTGACTCTGCAAATCCTGCACAAGTTGGAGAAATCCAGGTAAAAGGGATGAACGTTATGTTGGGGTACTATAAAAACGAAGACGCGACTAAAAATACATTTACCAATGACGGATGGTTGAAAACCGGAGATTTAGGTATAATTGATGAAGAGAAATTCATCTTTATCAAAGGTCGTAGTAAAACTATGATTCTTGGACCTTCAGGTCAAAACATTTATCCGGAAGAGATCGAAGATCAAATAAACAATTTACCGTGCGTTGCCGAATCATTGGTTATCGAGAAATCAGGCAAACTGGTTGCTCTTATTTATCCGGATTTTGAGCTACTCAAGCAAGAGGGTGTTGCAGACGTCGATATCGAAGAATATATGCTTACACATGTAAAAGCATTAAATTCGGATCTACCAAGTTACAGTCCGATTACTGATGTAAAGATTATGCATGAGGAATTTGAAAAAACACCTAAACGAAGTATCAAACGCTATTTATATCAATAGATATTATAAAATAAAAAATCCCCTCGCGAATAATCGTGAGGGGATTTTTTATTTTATAATTCTTTCTTTAATCTTTCGAGAATCTCAAATACAGCAGGACAGGTATAAGAGTTTTTGATTGTAAGCGCACTGATCTGAAAAAACTTTTTACGATCTGTGTGCGGATATTCGCGACAAGCTTTAGGTCTGTTCTCGTAGATGGAGCAATAATTATCATCCATCAAAAAAGGACAAGGCATCGTTTTAAATACATAATCTTTATCTTCATCAATCCGCAAGTAGCGATTAACCACTTCATGAGGTTTAATTCGTAATGATTCAGCTATTTTCTCGATATCCCTGTCTGTAATACGAGGACCTAAGCTACGACAGCAATTTGCACATTCCAGGCAATCAATCTCTTCAAATACTTCTTCATGAATATAATGAATCGTATCATCCAGATCCCGAAGCTGATTTTTCTTTAATGATTTAAAAAACTTTTTATTCCCGGCAGAAGCTTTTTCAGCCTTTTCTTTTAACAATTTAAGATCGATCATCCGGGGGAATATTATTTAAGTAAATCTGGACGTAACTGTTTCGTTCTCTTTACCGATTGCTCGTGCTCCCACTCCGCTATCGCTTTATGATTACCTGACAATAATACATCAGGAACTTTCCATCCATTATAGTCAGCAGGTCTGGTATAAACAGGCGGAGCTAAAAGGTTATCCTGAAAAGAGTCTGATAATGCAGACTGCTCATCAGATATAGCTCCGGGAATAAGGCGAACGATAGCATCACTGATTATAGCTGCTGCTAATTCTCCACCTGTCAGAACATAGTCCCCAATCGAAATTTCTTTTGTAATCAGATGTTCACGTATCCGGTAATCAATACCTTTATAGTGTCCGCATAAGATTATCAGATTCTCGGTCATCGATAATGTATTTGCCATTGGTTGATTAAAAGTTTCGCCATCCGGAGAAGTAAAAATGACTTCGTCATAATGGCGTTCCGCTTTCAACATATTAATAGCACGTTCGATCGGTTCGATTTGCATAACCATACCGGCACAACCTCCGAATGCATAATCATCTACACGATTATGTTTGGATGTTGAATATTCACGTAAATTATGTACTTTAATTTCTGCTAATCCTTTATCTTGCGCTCTTTTTAGAATCGAATGATTAAAAGGACTTTCAAGCAGTTCGGGTACAACTGTTAAGATATCAATTCTCATTTCTTTGTTTCAAATTTTTTCGATACGATTTCAAGTGCTGCAACTAAAGCAAACCCGATAATCATCAATAAAATACTTTGCCAAATATACGAATTTGGCATTATATTCACCTCAATTAAAGGTTTAGTAACACCATGTCTGTCTACAAATGTTTCTACAACCTCTTTCCAAGGCCATACTTTATTGAGAGATCCAAACATAAAACCTGTCAATAAGGCAATCGTTAAATCATGGAATCTACGAAGAAGGAAAGACAATACGTTAGAGAACATTACAATCCCGATTGCTGCTCCCGAAATAAACACTAAAATATATGGGATACGCACATTCTGAATCGCATCCATCATAAAGAAATATTTACCCAAAAGGACCAGAATAAAACTACCGGAAATTCCAGGTAAGATCATCGCACAAATTGCTATCGCGCCTGATAAGAAAATAAACCAATAAGCATCCGGTGTCTCTGTCGGCGTTGCCATCGTTATATAAAATGCTCCGATAGCACCAAGAAGAAAAGCTACGATTGGAGAGAAGCCCCACTGCTTAATTCGCAAAGACACGAAATAAGTAGATGCAAGAACTAATCCAAAGAAGAAGGCCCATACCATAACCGGGTAAGTTAGCAAAAGATAAGTAATCACTTTGGCTAATGATAAAAGACTTATCGCAATACCCGACACAACAGACAACAAAAAGTTACCATTAATGGCTTTCCAAAATTCTTTCCATTTAAATGTAAAGAACAAGCTCAAGGAACTCGCATTTACACTTTTAATTGAATTGATCAGTTCTTCATATATCCCTACCAGAAAAGCAATTGTCCCCCCTGATACACCGGGTACTACGTCTGCAGCCCCCATCCCCATTCCTTTGACTACTAAAAGTAAATAATCTTTAATCGTGCGATTCATAGTTTAATAAATATTTTTTTGATGTTTCTATCAGTTCATCTATAACCCATTGCGGGATGTTAAACACTTCAGGTATCACTAACAACTCATATCTTCCTTCTTCAAAATCAGGAATTTGCTCGATCAGATAATCCAAAAACTCAACTGATAAATGAATCGTTTTACGGATACTTAAATCATCTATGATCAACAATAAGCGATAAATTGCCAATTCGGTCAGATAGTTATTTTCATATGCATTCAGATAGCTTTTTATAGCCTGTGTATAATCTTTCATATATTCGTCACAGTAGGCTTTTATCATCCAATACTGATTCAATTGCCCATCACTACTCTCAATAATATCGATCAGATATGAATAAATATCTGTTATTGGTGCATTCAATCCTAAAAGCATATCCATATGTAGCATCTTCATACGAAGATCTTCTTTCTTAGCGTCAAAGACAGGCTTCAGAATATCAACACCAGTCTGATACTCTCCTAGCTGAAATGCACAATGTGCTGCCATATAATTCGCTTCAACTATTTCTGTATCTATCTCAATAGCTTCTTTGAGATATTTAAGTGAGCTGCTGTAATCTTTAAGAATCCAGAAACAATCTCCCAACCCTAGAAGTACGGTATAATCATTCGGTCGAAGATCATTGATCTGTAAAAAAATATCACGTGCCTTTTCTGTATTTTTTTGCTCATAATAGATCAATGCCAAAATCTGTAATGCTATAGTATCCAGAGGATCGATGGCTAATGCAAAATTGCAGGACTCCAAAGCTTGCTCTGTTTTCCCCATTTTATTATAGATCTGCGCAAGATGACACCACATACTTCCATCGTATGGATCTTCATCTAATTGCTTATTGAGATTACTGATACAGAAATCATAGTTCTCCAACATTTCGTTTATCTGGATTTCATCACTGCGTGTATCTTCCGATTCTCCGAAACGCTCTTTTATAATTTGCAATGCTGATAAAGCTTCATTATAGTATTCGTGCGTTATGAGTATATCATATGCTTCTAAACAATCTAAATGTGATGACTCCAGCGAATGAATCATTTGATCAATCAGTAGCATTGCCTCTTCTTTACGACCACAAGCAGCCAGAACATCAGCTTTCACTTTTTTAATGTATTCTGATTCCTCCGATAGATGCATGATGATATCCAATGACTTCTCATTCTCACCTAACCACAACAAATAAAGAGCCTTATGCGCTTTCATCTCCGGATCATATGGGTACATCTCCATCCCGTGATCGACAGCGCTTATAGCTTTATCCGTATCGAAAACGTCCTCATAATAATGAGCTATGTCATAGAATTCCTCCCGATCGAAAAAGACCTTTTCTCCCGTTTGAAGCATTTTCTCGAAACG
>JBOFKE010000136.1:0-1632 GCA_051657185.1 Bacteroidales bacterium
TCTATATCCGCATAAGGATTGTATATTTTCGTTCCTGCAAAAGGAGTTGGTTCGTCAAAATTATAAATTGGTGAAAACAAATAAAAGGATGATCCGATTGTTGTAGCCAACAACAGAATAATCAAAGGTATTTTGACAAATAATATAAGGAATACTTTTTTCATACTCGTTACTTTGAAATCTCAATACAAATTCGCTATTTTGCGTTCAAAGATAAGAAAGATTCCTTAGATTCTTCCCTCTGAACATTAAATAGATAAGTTATGCTATACTACCATGGAAATATGTCATTATTAAATCGCAAATTTATTGCGTTTATGAGTTCTCATACACTTCCCTTCTTTTGTCGGGATATGTTGACCCCTTTATTAAGAAATACGGAAGAGCAAGAGGTTTTTATGACTCCCGGCCATTCATTCATTGAGAAAGAGTTTATGCAAATTCTTTTAGAAGAAAAAGAGCCCTTCATCTGGGTTCTGGCAAGAGGAATACCGGAAAAATTATCAAACCCTGTTGAAGAAGCTGTACGCGAAAACAGACTACTGATTGTTTCACCTTTCCCTACAGACCATGTACTGATTACAGGACACAGAGCCATGCTTCGCAATCGCTGGATTATTGAAATCAGTCATAAACTTATTATAGGTTATATCAATAAATTGGGATCACTAAACGAGCTGATAGAGGATAAATCCTATCTATTACTGTTTAAATAGTATGATTTTTGTATCTTTCGGACAAATTTAAATTCTATATTAACACAGAACAAAATTTACCACTCATGAAAAGAATACCTTTATTTATCACATTCGCTCTATGCGTATTAAGTGCTTGCTGTCCGAAATCGGAAAATGAATGGAAACTTTCCTGGCAAGAAGATTTCAACGGAAATTCACTTGATACAACAAAGTGGAGTAAAATTTCGCGCGGAGGATCAGACTGGAACAGACACATGTCATTCGGCGATTCACTTTATGAAGTAAAAAATGGCAATCTTATTTTACGCGGGATGGTTAATCACAATCCTCAGGATACTGCTCCGGTTGTGACCGGCGGTGTTTTTACAAAAGATAAATTTGCTCAGAAATACGGCAGAGTAGAAGTGTCAGCCAAATTACAAAGCGCACGAGGTGCATGGCCTGCTATCTGGATGTTGCCTGAAGAAGGAAAATGGCCGGATGCAGGAGAGATTGATATCATGGAACATCTAAACTTTGATACAATCGCTTACCAAACGGTTCATTCTTACTACACTTATGTTTTACAAAATGAGAATCCGCCTAAAGGCAGTATTGGTGCTATTAAAATGGATGACTACAATACATATCGTGTAGATTGGTATCCGGATTCGGTTGTATTCTTTATTAATGATAACCGCACATTCGCTTATCCCAAAATCGAAACAACGGAGAAAGGACAATGGCCTTTCAATACTCCTTACTATTTGCTGATTGACATGCAGTTAGGAGGGAGCTGGGTCGGACCATTTGATAAAGCTCAACTACCGGTTGAAATGGAAATTGACTGGGTTAAATTCTACGAATTACCTGAGAAATTTTTAAAAGACTCTGTTGTTGTGAAGAAATAATACAAAAGCCGTCAGATCTTTATGATATGAAGATCTGACGGCTT
>JBOFKE010000137.1:0-5906 GCA_051657185.1 Bacteroidales bacterium
CATTGCGTAAATACCCTAAGATCTGCGAAGGATTAAATTTCCGAGCTTACAAATACAATGAAACGATGGATCTGATCGAAACACTTGAAGAGAAAGGAGATATTAAAGTTATCAGACCGACCGAGATCTTTGGCGTAACACGTACCGAACAGGACACGCTAAAATTAATGAAGCTGTATATGCACGGCATGGACATTGCACAGGAATTTCTGGACAAACATCAGGTAAAATAAATCACCCTCTATCGAAGCGATTAACTTTGATAGAGGGTGAACTGTTTTTATATACTTATATATAATACTTACAAAAACAGAGTAAGCATTAATTGGGCTGTAATAACGCGAAGAAACATTACAATCGGATATACAGTCGCATAAGCTACTGCCGGATAGGTTCCTCCGATATTTGTATTGGCATAGTTGAGAGCCATAGGATTAGACATACTACCACACAACATTCCGGATACTGATTGCAAGTCCATTTTCATTGCTTTGATTGCGATAAAACCAACAATTAATACAGGAATAACGGTTAGCATAAAACCTGTGCCTACCCATAAAGCTCCTTCCGGTCTGAAAATCGTTTCAATAAATCGGCCTCCAGATTCGATACCCAGACCTGCCAGGTATAGTACAATACCTAACTGACGTAGCATAAGGTTTGCACTTTGCGTTGTATAAGTTACCATTGAAAAACGGGGACCAAATGCTCCCATAAGAATTCCAACCACAATCGGACCACCGGCAATACCTAATTTTACAGGTACAACTACACCCGGTATAAAGATAGGTAAAGATCCTAAAACCAGCCCTAGAAGAATTCCGACAAAAATGGCAATCAGATTAGGCTCTTTCAGTCTTGCTAAAGAATTACCTAAGACTTTCTCGACATTCTCAATCGATTTACGTTCTCCTACAACTGTAATTTTATCACCCATCTGAATACGAATATCCCGATTAGGCAACAGGTCTATACCTGAACGATTGATGCGGGTTATATTTACACCATACACATTACGCAGACGTAAAGATCCGAGTGTTTTTCCATTCACCTCCTGATGTGTCACGAGGATTCTTCTTGAAACCAATTCGCTATCAATCTCATTCCAGTCGATATTCTCTTCATTCCAGTTAAGATCTTCCTGTTTCCCGAACAAAAGCTCCAGCCATTGAGCATCCTCTTCTGTTGTCATAACCAATACAATCTCATTAGGAGCGAAAATCGTATCTGATGTAGGAATAATCACTTTCCCTTCACGCCAGATACGTGAGATAACAAATTGTTTATGAGACAATGCAACTACCTCTTTAACGGATTTACCAAACAACTGTTTATTCGTTACCTGAAAGCTGGAAATATACATTTTCTTTTCTTTCCGGTCTGATGTAGCAGCCCGTTCAACACTTTTCGGGAAAACAGCTTTCAGAAATATTAAAGCAAGAATCACACCGATAACACCCAAAGGATAAGTTACGGCACAACCCAATGCAATCTCTGCCGGCGGGACGGATGTATCTACCGAACGGATATAATCCAATGTCTGCTGTGCAGCTCCTAATGCGGGTGTATTGGTTACTGCTCCGGATAAAATACCCATCAGTTCTGCCATCGAAATATGAAACGTATAATGAAATACGACAGTCAGAATCAAGCCTATAACAACTACTAAGGAGGCAAGCATTGTGAGCTTAACTCCACCCTCTTTTAAAGAAGCAAAGAAACCGGGTCCGACTTGCAAACCCAATGCATAAACGAAAATAATCAGTCCGAAACTTTGAGCAAAACTAAGCATCTGAGGATTAGGTTCAAAACCTAAGTGCCCGGCCAAAATACCAATAAAGAAAACAAAAGTTACCCCTAATGAAACTCCGGCAATTTTAATTTTACCTAACATTAATCCAAATGCACTCACTGCACAAAATAAAAGGATGGACTGAACTACAGTCTGGCTTGTAAAAAGCGTCTCAAGAAATTGCATAATTTTTAAATTGGAGTGCAAAAGTACGACTTTTATACTTAACTCATATATCTGAATCAATAATGTTTTGAGCAATCAAACTTAAAAGTCGTTCACGCGCCTCTATTGAAGCCCATGCTATATGAGGAGTCATAAGCAATTTATGTTTATTTTTTATATTCATCAATGGATTTGTCGCTAAAACAGGCTCTTTTGTAAAAACATCTATACCTGCGCCTCCAATGCGACCTGCATCCAATGCTTCAGCTAAAGCGGCTTCGTTAATTATCCCTCCACGTCCTACATTCATAATAAAAGCTGTAGGTTTGGTAAGTTTAAAACTAGCTGCATCAATCAGATTATTAGTCTGATCATTTAATGGAGCATGTACCGAAATAACGTCTGCCGTTTGCAATAACTCTTCTAAAGATACTTGTTTATAGTCGGAATTATGATTATTTCCTGAAGTCGAATAATAAACCACTTCAGCTCCAAATGCTTTGGCAACCTCAGCCACTCTTCTTCCGATTGCTCCTAACCCAATTATACCATAACGCTTACCTGCCAGCTCATGAAATGCCGGTGTGATTGTAGTGAACAGTTTAGCCTGTTCATACTCTCCACTTTGCACATAATCATTAAACTGAGTGATATGGGACATCCATTGAAACAAAAAAGAGAAGGTTATCTGCAAAACACTTTCTGTGGAGTATCCTGCAACATTCTTCACTTGTATGTCCAACTCTTTTGCTGCCTGTAAATCCACATTATTTGTTCCTGTCGCTGCAATACAAATCAGTTTAAGAGAAGGATTGGATTCCATCAACTCTTTATTTATGATTACTTTGTTAGTAATAACCACATCTGCACCTTTTATTCTTTCTGCCGTATCTTGCGGTAAAGTATAATCGTAGCCTACATATTCTCCTAAAGCTTTTATTTTATTCAAGCCAGACAATTGACCGACGGTGGCTTCATCCAGAAATATAATTTTCATGATTCTAATATTTAATAATTACATCAGCCAAATATAAAGACTTTTTAATTATTCTGTCAGTTTTGGTGTAAATATTACCTGAAATAAAAAAACGATAACCTACTGATTATCGTTTTCTACACCTAAATTCAATATTTTATCTGCAATAACCAAATCATCCCGATCATGTGTTATCCATAATAATGCTGCATTATGCTCTTTCACATAACCGGATATAAAATGTAGCAGCCTGTTACGAAACTCCGTATCCAACCCTCTTAATGGCTCATCCAGTATATATAACTGACATGGATACAAGAGAGTCCTCACAAGACCTACACGCTGGGCTTCTCCACCGCTTAAGCTCTGCGGATATCTGTCGAGCAGATGCTCTATACCGAACACTTCATAGAACAAACACCGTTGCTTACTGTCTATCATCGCAGGCAATATCAAATCTATATTCTCCTGTACGCTTAGCCATGGCAATAAACGTACATTCTGGAACAGGACTGAGGTTGAGCTTCTCCAGATCTTACCAGAATCTGGTTTCACGAATCCACAAACCATATCTACCAATGTAGATTTTCCGAATCCCGACACAGCCTGCACAGCTACAATTTCTGACTCCTCTAATTTCAGGCTGAAATCTATGAATATATTTCGTTTATTACGTCTGAATGACAGATTATCAATAACCAAGGGCTCTCCATATAACTTTTCACTGACTAGTGTATGCTTAAACGCGTGCTGCTTATGAGGTGCATAAGATGCCAGTTTCTTCAGAATATACTCGATGATAAATGATGCAAAAAGACTGGCAAAAGTCAATGCAAACAAATACGGCACATCTATATAATTCTGTGCTTGCTTCATCGCTGCTCCTAAACCCGAGTCTATCGAAGATAGTGCCTCACCTATAATAATAGCGCGCCATCCCAAACCTATAGCCGAAGCTATTCCTGAAAATATATACGTTTTAATTGCAGGATATTCAATCCAGAAAAATCTTTTACTCCTACTCAAATGATACAATGCTGTTATCTGAAGAAAATGAGGATCCAAAGCTTTAAAACCGGCGGTAAACTGAATCGTAAGTATAGGAAACATACCTACGAAAGCGATTACCAACGGAATATTCTCTGATGAAAACCAAATAATCGCCAATAATAGGAATGAAAGTATCGGCGTGCTTTTGAGCAATAGAAGTATTGGTGATAAAAGTTTTTCAAATGGCTTATTACGTGCACACAGATAACTGACCGGTAATGCAATCAGTGCCGACAGAAAAAAGCCGATAAGAGCTCTGTAAAACGTAAACAGCAGATTCACGTAAAAGGACTGTTCGCCCATTAATTTGACGAAGTATTTAATAACATCCCAGCACGAGGGCAATATAAATGGCTTAGCGAAAATCAGCGCTCCCACTTGCCAGATCAATAATAATACTCCGACTGAGAGTATCTGCCAGCCCCATTTTTGAGCAAAAGCATGTATCTTTAATTTCATTCTGTATTGATTAAGACATTTACGGATCTGGTAATATCAATGTATATTACATCCTATTTATCAACAAAGAAGAGCTGTAGAAAAGTATTCAGACTTTTCGCACAGCTCTTCTTCTCCTGATATATTATTTATAGTGTAATTGACTCAAGACACTCGGATAACTGATCGGGACAGGAAGTTCCTTTTCCTTTACAATCGATTCCTTTCAATCGGGCAATTACTTCATGACAATCCATTCCTTTAATAAGAGAAGAAAGCCCTTGCAAATTACCATTACATCCTCCTGTAAAAGTAACATTCGCTACTTTACCATCCTCAACTACTATATCTATTTGTTTGCAACAAACACCTTTCGGGTGAAATTGAATCGCTCTACTCATTTCGTTTTTAACAACCACGTTATTAAGCTCCTTTTGTTGCAACTTCTTTATTAATCTTTTTCACTAATCCTTGTAGCACAGCACCCGGACCTACTTCTGTAAATTCAACGGCACCACCATCGATCATATTTTTCACTGACTGAGTCCAACGTACCGGAGCTGTCAATTGAGCAATAAGGTTTACTTTGATCACTTCAGGATCTGTAGCTGGTTTAGCATCTACATTTTGATATACCGGACAAATCGGTGCTGAAAACTGAGTGTTAGCAATTGCATCAGCCAATTCTGCACGAGCTGGTTCCATTAGCGGAGAGTGGAAAGCTCCACCTACTTTTAGTTTCAATGCTCTTTTTGCACCTGCAGCCAACAATAACTCACATGCTTTATCGATACCTGCTTCTGTACCTGAGATTACTAATTGTCCCGGACAGTTATAATTTGCACAAACTACTGTTTCTCCGTCAATCGAAGCACATACTTCTTCTACTTTTTCATCAGCCAGATTCAACACAGCTGCCATTGTAGAAGGTGCTGCTTCACAAGCTTTCTGCATAGCCATTGCACGCGCAGCAACTAAACGAAGACCATCTTCGAAAGACAATGCTCCTGCAGCTACTAAAGCTGAGAATTCGCCTAACGAGTGACCTGCTACCATTTCCGGTTTGAAATCATCCCCTAAAGTTTTTGCCAAAATTACAGAGTGAAGAAATATAGCTGGTTGAGTTACTTTTGTTTGACGTAGATCTTCGTCTGTCCCCTCAAACATAAGATCTGTAATTCTAAATCCCAAGATTTCGTTTGCTTTCTCAAACATTTCTTTCGCCAAGGCTGAGTTCTCGTAAAGATCCTTACCCATTCCTACGAATTGAGCGCCTTGTCCTGGAAATACATAAGCTTTCATGTATAATCTGTTTTAGTAATTAATTGAACTGTCGATTCTAACTTATTCCAACAGTTTTAAAAATATGTGCGACAAAGATAATTAAATAATTAATATATCAAACAGCGTCTTTAAGTAGTCCGTTTGTATCGAATGCTTTCCTGCGTGTAGCCCATAGTGTGATTAGTACCGATATCAGTGACG
>JBOFKE010000138.1:0-6447 GCA_051657185.1 Bacteroidales bacterium
CCACTTAAATCTCTTTCTTCTTTGATTATTTCAGCAAAAAGTCTTCCTCTATGATAAAGTAATGCTGCAAATTCGACTAATCTGATTATCGGAAAATTACCTGCATGTGTAAGTGACAACTTCCAGCTTTGCTTATCTATCCCTACCAATTCATACTTATGCTTCAGATAATTATACTCCCGATACATTCGCTCATAGCGATCAGTCTGAACCGGAGTTTCCTGCAAAAAACCGGCCTGTCCAAGAAGAAGAGCTTCTAACTGAAAAAGTGAATCCTGATGCTTACGGATGACTACATAAGGCGTTACGCGGGCAAGTCTTTCAAAGGGTTCAGCATTAATACCAAATCCGAAAGCCCGTGCGATTGCTTTATAACTCAGATCATCCCAGTCATATTTATTTTTTAATCCATAATCATGTAGCCATTGAGTCTTGGTCTCCATTCTTTCAAGCAGAAGTCTGTGTTTCCAGCCAAAAGGAAAAATAAATTTATCAGTTATAAAATCCTGACAGGAAATACTTTGTCTGCATTTCAGTAAAGAGATATATTTATTTTCCAAATGATGAGGATAGGCAATTTGTAAAGGCATAATCTTATCACCTTTTTGATTGTAAACGGGGGTATCATTGTCGGAAACTACATGAGCTATCACTGAATTATATGCTTCATTCTGCTGGTGCCCATGCCTGTTCCAGTCAGAAGCACGAACATGTATTTCTACATTTCCCGCCCAAAGAGTATCACCAATACGAAGTTTGGAGTTGAAAAAATCAGGTCCGGAGTCCTGATTATGAAAACCGGGATCTATTAATTCTATAACCTCACCGTCAGGAGTTTTTAAAGCAGAAGTATCAAATAATCTATACTTCCATACATAGTGCAGAAGGTTTTCCATGTTGCTTGAAATTATGCATTTATTAGATTCGAGTATAAGCCGTTTTTTATGGATAATAGAGAATTATTCTCTATGTTTGCAAATTAAAGGAAATAATTTGAATAATAATTTGAAAAATAGATAAGTTATGAAGTTAGCACTTATTGGATATGGCAAAATGGGGCACGAAATCGAACAGATTGCTATTAGTCGTGGACATGAAATTGTTTCCATTATTGACGTGAGTAACTTAAATGATTTCGAATCGGAAGCTTTCAAAAGTGCAGATGTAGCGATTGAGTTTACAAGACCTGATGCTGCTTTGGAAAATTATAGAAGAGCGTTTAAAGCTGGTGTACCTGTTGTGGCCGGTACTACAGGCTGGTTAGATCATATCGATGAAATCAAATCTGCATGTGAAAATGACGGAAAAACATTCTTTTATGCTTCAAACTTCAGCTTAGGTGTGAACATCTTTTTTGCACTTAATAAATATTTAGCTAAAATCATGGATGGTTTCAAAGATTACGATGTTAGTATGAAAGAAATCCATCACATCCATAAATTAGATGAACCTAGTGGTACAGCGATCACGTTGGCTGAAGGTGTACTGGAAAATATTACCCGTAAAGACAACTGGACATTAAGCAAAGAACATGCGGATAATGAACTCTATATTGAAGCAATCCGTGAAGGAGAAGTTCCGGGATATCATTCTATTATATATGATTCACCAGTTGATACTATCACCATTACACATGATGCAAAAAGTCGTAAAGGCTTTGCTTTGGGAGCCGTAGTCGCAGCAGAATTCACGTGTGGAAAAAAAGGATTCCTGACAATGAGTGACATGCTTAAATTCTAATCAAAAACAACGCAAAACATGAAATTTACAAAGAAACAATGGATAAAGGGAGGCATCATAATCGCGCTCTACCTGCTGTTCACTATATGGACAGAGAGTTTCTGGCCGCTTATTCTTCTTCCGTTTATTATAGATATCTATTTCACCAAGAAAATTCCGTGGACCTGGTGGAAGAAATCAAAAAATCCGATGGTAAAACGTGTAATGGAGTGGGTAGATGCAATCTTGTTCGCTCTGATTGCAGTTTATTTTATTAATACGTTTTTCTTTCAGAATTATCAGATACCAACCTCTTCTTTAGAGAAAACTTTACTGGTCGGGGATTATCTGTTTGTCAGCAAATGTAATTACGGATCTCGTATTCCGAATACACCTCTTGCTTTCCCGCTTGCACAGCATACGCTCCCTATTCTGAATACCAAATCGTATATTGAGAATCCACAGTGGGAATACAAACGATTGAAAGGTTTTGAAAAGGTTGAACGTGGAAATATTGTTGTTTTCAACTTCCCTGCAGGAGATACTGTAGCCTTGAAACAACAAAACCCTGACTATTATACATTATGCAGCCTTTATGGCCGTGAACGTGTATGGACAGATAAAGCTACTTTTGGAGAAATCGTATGGAGACCGATTGACAGACGTGAGAACTATGTTAAGCGATGTGTAGGTATTGCCGGTGATACACTTCAGATTATCAATAATGATGTTTACATTGATGGTGTAAAACAGGCTCGTCCAAAAGAAATGCAGTTAAACTACTACATTGTAACAGATGGAACTCAGTTTACTGATATGCAGTTCCGCAAATTGGGAGTGAGTGTCGAAGACAGAAGTTTCGTGCACGACCCGAATCTGCTTGCTTATCTGAATATCCCGCAAAATACAGTTGTTTATGATTTGCCGCTGACAAGTGAAGCTCTGGCGCTGATTAAACAATTCTCTTTTGTGAAAAATGTAGTCGTTCAACCTGGATTCATTAATGGATCAACTTATCCGCTTACACCGGACAACACCTGGACAATTGACAATTATGGCCCGATCTGGATTCCGAAGAAAGGTGCAACCATTAAGCTTACAGAAGCGAATTATCCGGTTTACGAACGTGTTATCCGTACTTATGAGGATAATCAGTTAGAGAAACGTAATGGTAAGTATATTATTAACGGAATCGAAACTGATGAATATACGTTTAAAATGGACTACTTCTGGATGATGGGTGATAATCGCATGAACTCAGCCGATTCCCGCTCATGGGGATTTGTTCCGGAAGATCATGTTGTCGGAAAACCAATTTTTATCTGGATGTCACTGGATAAAGACAGAGGTTGGTTCGATGGTAAAATTCGTTTTAACAGACTATTTAAGTTAGTTCCTTCAAATTAATGGATAATAAGTCATTCAAATTAATAACAATAAAGTCTCTGGCTGCCATACTGATTCTGGTGTGGTTAGTCAGAGGTTTTGCTTTTGAATCCCTGAGAGTTCCATCAGCTCAGATGGAAAATACCTTGTATGAAGGCGACCGGTTGTGGGTAAATAAATGGGCCTATGGTCTGAGGTTACCAATAACACCGCTTTCGGTACCCTTTGTATATGACTCCATTCGCATATTAGGAATCCCATCTTATACAAACTATATACAACTCCCATACAATCGAATTGGAACTGCTAAAGTTGGGTTGAATGATGTAGTACTCTTTAATCATCCGGGGAGTGAGCATAAAAATCTTCCGATAGATAAAAAGCCACTTTGTCTGAGCAGATGCATTGCACTACCTGGTGATTCATTACTTATCAAAGAAGGCGAAGTATATTTGAATGGGATCAAAAGACAACCGTCCCTCAATGAATTGAAACCTTATTTGTTTCCGATTGCTGAAAAAGAGGCTATCATTGAATGTATCGAGAAAGGTAACAGACAGATTCGAATTAGTAAAATTGATCAGGAAAATGCACTACTGTTTCTTTCAGAAAAGGAGATAAACGATAATTTTAAACATCTGAAATCTGTTTTACATCCTTATAAAACATTGCATAATGATCAATCCTTATTAATACCCAAAGAGGGGGTAAGAATTGAAGCAACCAAAGAGAATGTAATGAAGTATAAAGACATTATACTTAACTATGAACTTACCCGTGCCCGGATTTCAGCAGATAGCCTTCTGTTTCTGAACGTGAAACCCAAGTACTTTGTTACCTTCAAACAAAACTACTACTGGATGATTTCCGACAACCCTGAAATAGCTGAAGACTCACGAAGTTTTCACTTTGTTCCGGAAACACATTTGATCGGAAAAGTACCGATGGTTTGGAAAAGCCGTAATAACGAATGGTTCAAACAAATAAACTAAACTGTATTCTATCATGACAACGATCTGTTTGCAATCTGAATATTTAGCACCTGTATCTCATTATATATTTGCGTTTCATGCTGAGAAAATCTTAATTGAAGCACAGGAGCATTATATAAAACAAAGCTATCGCAACCGTTGCGAAATAGCTTCTGCCAATGGTATCATGCCGCTTACGATTCCAATTGAAAAGGCAACAATCCGTAAACCTTGTTTGAAAGACATGCGTATTTCGGATCATGGGAACTGGCGCCACTTGCATTGGAATGCTATTCGTTCGTCTTACAATTCATCGGCCTACTTTGAATATTACCAGGATGATTTCCGTCCTTTATATGAGAAGAAGTTTGATTTTTTACTTGATTTCAATGAAGCTGCAAGAGAAATCGTATTCCAATGCCTGGATTTAGATAAGACTATTGAGTTAACTTCTGTCTTTCATAAAGAGTTAGAATCTACTATACAAGACTTGCGCGCTTTTGCGGAGCCACAAAAAGAAATCGAATTGAAAACCAGAGTTCATCTTGAATCCTATTATCAGGTATTTCAAAACAAGTTTGGATTTCAATCCGATTTAAGCATTATCGATTTATTATTCAATATGGGGCCTGAAGCTCAGCTTATTTTGAAAAATAGTTCAAAATAAGCTCTTCCAGTTTCTTTCCATACTGATTGTAACTAATAATATCAAATTTATTATTGATCACAATCAGTGTTGGGAAGGAACCAATCCCTGCATCTTTGAGTTGTGTTGCAAAAACACCTTCGGGTGCATATAAATTTGTAACCTTCGAAGAATCCTGATTAACGATTGCCTTCCATTGCTCTTCTGAGTTAGCTAATGAAATCGCCCACATATCTACTTTCTGTTTTTTCTTTAATTTCTTTTTCAGCAAATCTAAATCACCTTTCACCGCTTTTGCGAACCGGTCATCCTTTACATAAAAGAATAAACATAACAAGCTATCTTTAAATAGCTCTGTATTTTTAATTTCGCCTTTTATATCCCTGAATTTAAGGTAAGGCATACGCGACCCAACCTGAGAAACCCCACGCATGCCGGCTATACTACGAAGTTTTTTATCCAAAGCAAAACCTTGGGTTGATTTACCCATCAAGGCCATCCATGCAGGTATAGAATCGCTGTTTTGTGTTGCTACTAAATACTCCTGAATAGCTAATAACGTTGTTGGATTATTCGAATTTGAACGTATATATGTAGCTAAATCATTTCTCCAGGCTGAATCAGCAACCGTAAACTTCGGAGTGTTTAATGTTTCAAAAAACAAATTCATCGTATCCTTGCGATATGCCTCACGAAGAATCTGATCTACTGAAGCCAGCGAATCTTTGTAACCTAATGTATGATTACGAAATTTAATCCATGGCAAATTTATCGAGTCATTCTGAATTTGGAGACTATCAAATGATCCCTTCAACGATATGGTCGAATTCATATCAATATACAAAGAAATCTGATCTTTCATATCGTTACAGAACAATGTTACAAGAGTTGCTGTATCCGGAACAAAATTAAAAGTCAGCCTTTTATCTGTCAGAGTGATTGTATCCAGAACGAATGAGTTATCAAAAGCAGGCATAACATAAGCAATATCTGATGTTAAGTCTGAAAACTCTGCCGAAATAATCGGTGTTTTTGATGTTTTTCGATCTTCACAGCCTATCAAAATCAATAAGACTGTGAGCAGTAATGCCGGGATTGATTTTAGCATATTTATCTTCTTTTCGAATTTAATGGAAATACGATTACCTTATACAACAAAACTAGTTGTACTAAAATCGCAATAAGCCAAACAAATGAGTAAAGCAATGTTTTAATGAACGAATAATGAGCCAACTCCTGATATGCAAGTGGTTGATCATTCGAATAACGAAATAATGGATTGAAGTACATATCTACTCCATTTGAGAAACGTGCTTCGGCACGAATATATGTATCTTCCGGCTGGATAACATATTCGATATAAGTAGTATCTTTTACGACTAACTTAGGAGTACCACCCTGTCCGATAATGCGTATTGAATCAGCAATCTGATCTAAGCGAAGTCTTAGCGTATCATCCGAAAAAGCAATATTCAAAGGTTTTGGTAAAGAGTCATTCTTTGCTTTCTTTATTTCCCAGTCTCCGTCACCAAAGTTCGGAACTTTCAAACCATAAGTAGAACCCCGCTTAAGAGCATCTGTCAGATCCGTATATTTTGTCGAATTTACATTCACAAAAGTAACATTCCGGGCTAGCTGATAGAGCTTATTGATATTGTGCGAATCATCATTCGCAACAATGAAAGATGCATGTCCCGAAGATAATGCTTCATCCCATAAATCAGC
>JBOFKE010000139.1:0-11903 GCA_051657185.1 Bacteroidales bacterium
TCATACGAAGGAGCCATTTGATAAGTAGGCATTCCTGAAAAAGAACGTGTACTCCATCGTGTTACTTCACCCGTTTTCTCAAAAAACTCTTTTGCTTCTTGCCCGTTAGCTATTCCCTGCTGCGTATCTCCCTGAAACAATACTTTCCCTTCAAAAATATCAGGCGTAAAGTAAACCAGCGAGATCGTAAAAAACAGTCCAACAATCAACAGATAGGGCAGAAATTGTTTAAAATCAATCTTTCTCATATACTGTATTTGAATTTGCTTCTGTGAATTGCAAAAGTATAATAATCAACGTGAACTCCTAATAAAGTTTTTGAGATTTTATCAGACCTCCGACTTACCGGAAAGAGATTTATCGCTTATTAATTCGGCATATTGTCCCTTCAGAAGATTTCTGAACAGAAACACAAAACCAACCAATGAACAACTATAGATAAGAATCATCCAAATAGAAAGATCATTTCCTGTCGTTTTTAAAACAACCCCCAAAAGATTCCACAAAATATGACAGACAATCGGTATCAGAATTGAGTTGTATCTATAATACAGATAACCAAGTAAAAATCCGACAAAGAGATTTCGAGTTATATCGTAGGGCCATAAATGAGGAATAGCAAAAGCAATTGAAGTGATAAGAATAGCTACTATTGGTTTGCATTTTCCATATAAGTACTTCTGAATAATCCCTCTAAATGAAATTTCTTCTATTACAGGTAAAATAATAACCAAAGATAATTGAAAATAACTCAGTCCATTGTCAGCTATGATAGTATCCATTACCTCCATAACTTTATCCCGGGAGAAAAACATAATCTGGCCGGAATCCAGCATTTTCCAATCTCTGAATGTATTCCATATCGGTATAAGCAATGCATATAACAGAAAAGTCAATAACAAGCCTTTGGAAACCGATAACAACGAAACTCTTTCTATTTTAAATTTTTCTCGTATGCTATAGAATAATACGAATGCACCCGCTAATAGAATATTTGCAATAAAATTAAAATAATCTGGTAAAGAAGCCTCCAGTACTTTCATACTGATAAAATTAAACAAAACAACATACACAAAGATGACAACATACACCAACAATATTAGCAAAACACTTTTTATCATAATAAAGAATTTATAAGGATGAATGATCAGTAGAATAAAACAGAAAAGACTTCAGATTCTTCACTCTATATTATTGGTATTCGCTAATATAGGTTGAGTCTTCCAGATATTTCTAATTAATAGAACCGAAATAGGTATTGCCAGAATATAAATACCTATCAAATAAGGAGAAATATGTCCATTTGTAGAAGGTAAAATATCACAAAGGAGATTATGCAAAGAATGACATATAATCGCAATGAGTAATGAGCCTGATTTATAGTATATAAAACCATATAGTAATCCGCCAAGAAACGTAGTAAAGATTTTATTTATCTCATAATGCGATAACGAGAATAAGAGGGCTGCAACAAGAATTGCTACAAAGGGTTTCTTCAATCTATATAAGTACTTCTGCAGAAATCCGCGAAACAAGATCTCTTCAAGAACAGGAGCTACAATAATAGATTTAAAAATCCAATAGATAACGTTGGAGTCCTTACTTAATAATGAAGCGGGATTAAAACCTAAATTAAACAATAACTCATTGGCCGGATCTCTAAAATGAGCAAGTATATAATGTATCGGACCGGATATTATATATAGGCAAACACATAATAAACAACTTTTAAACAACAACTGTACTTGCCGATAATTCTTTAACGAAAAAGCAGTACTATCTACTTTATATACATAAAACAGAATCAAAACTACTATAAACAGTGTCCATATACAGATAAGAAAGAATATTGGCAAATTACATAATTGTCCATACAGGAGAAGAAATTTGAATATTTGACCTATCAAATACCAGATTAAGAAGAAAAACAACAGAGAATGCTTCTTCAATGCTTCCATGTAATTAAAATTTAAGATATTAGACTATTCCGGACAAATATAACAAAACTTTTATATATCCAAAGAAAATATATCAGATAGCCTTCAACTGCGAAATAGAATACCTTTATTCTTAATTTTAATGACTAGAATTAATTTACACTAAAGGAGATGTATTATTTTTTGCAGTCAAATTATTTATTTTTCCTGTGTGAATAAAAAGTGCGGTGTACATCGCGCAAAATTGCGAAGTAGGTCGCACAAATGTGCGCTGTACACCGCAATTTTGTGCGACCTACAGTTAACATATTAATACAAGTAGATAAATTATTAACTCTGGTGCAAAATAAATTAGTTATCAGTCATTTATAATTTATTTCGCCTTGATAAATTCAGAGCTTCACTGGCTGTTGTATTTTAATCCTGGAATAGCATTGCAAATCATACAACCAGGCGCAATAAATGCCCTCCCATAATTATTTAAAGCATCCGAGTCCGGACATAAAAAAACGCCAAAACAAGAAAATTCTCGTTTCGACGTTCTTCCACTCTTTGTCAATGAATATCAATATTCCTCTTCGTTGAAAAGGAAATCTTCTTTACTTGGGTAATCTGGCCAGATGTCCTCGATACATTCATAAATTTCTCCTTCATCTTCCATCTCTTGTAGATTTTCGATTACTTCAAGGGGAGCACCTGAACGCATTGCGTAGTCAATCAACTCATCCTTTGTAGCAGGCCAAGGTGCATCCTCTAGTTTTGATGCTAATTCCAAAGTCCAATACATAGCTATAATTTATTTAATGGTTTATATCTTCAAATTTCTCGTTCGCAAAATGTTCGCAAAAATATATCTATTTTTTTTAGTTACAATCTTTATCCCAAAAAATCTCTTCATTTTCAGTCAGACAAAGCTTTCTGGATAAAGCAAATAAGTAATCTGATAACCTATTTACGAATATTAGTACATTTGTATCTACAGGTTCTGTCTCAGCTATTTCGCAAATAATTCTTTCAGCACGGCGACAAATCGTGCGTGCGATTGAGGCAATCGCGGCCGGTTTACTTCCGCCGGGAAGAACAAAACGATTTAGCTTTGGTAATTTCTGATCAATCCGATCAATCTCAGTTTCGAGCTTGATGATTGATTCTTCACTGATAGAGCATCCATGTTTATAATAGGGCGAGTCTGATTCAGTTGCCAAATAACCTCCGACAGAGAATAGTTTATGCTGAATAAACCTAAGCGTCTGACATTGTTCGTCTTCCTGATCGATCTCGCAAATCAGTAATCCTATATAAGAATTTAATTCATCTGTAGTCCCGTAGGCATGTAAACGAACCGATGCTTTTGAAACACGTGTGCCTCCGACAAGTGAAGTCGTTCCTTTATCTCCGGTTTTCGTATAAAGATTACTTTTTTTATCCATGGTTTAAATTGAATATTTATTGGGAGTTAATTTTTTATCAAAAAACAATAAAGCCCGTTTATCCTGATCAATTACCATTTGCGGTGCTTCATATTTTAGTATTTGCTTCCATTCTTGTTTCGAACTTCTTTTCTTAGAGTTACGATCGACAAGAATTACGCCATTCTCTGCCAGCAATGGCTTTAATTGTTTATAGCTGCTAAGCAAGCTCATATCGGTCAGCGGAGCATGGATATAAATAAAATCATATTGTCCGTTATTTTTCGCAAAGTCTATACTGGTCAGCACATTTATATTGGATAACGCATATTTGGCTTTTAGAAGATCCAATATGGCGATTTCTTTCTCCTTCAGAGGTAAAATATCTATCATTTTATCCTGACCGCAAAGAGCCATAGATAGAGTAGACAATCCGTTATAAGTTCCGACTTCAAGTATCCTTGAAGAGTTTAAATGATTGACGATCCGAAACAAAATATAAAAGCGTTTAGTGTTTATATGTCGGTTTTCTTTCAAACAGTAATCTTGTACTGCTTCATCGATCGTCTCAAATTTATAGTACGGATACTTATCGCGTATAATCTCAGTAATTAAATGAAATGCAAAAGGAGAATGTACACCGAAACCTCGTTTGTTTCTCCATCTTTTTATATATGACTTTATCAAAACGAACAAATTTATTTATTGTGCAAATTTATAGATTAAAAATGGAATAAATCTCCTATTTGTCCTTTCGCACGGTGATATTATCTGAAAACAGGCTCAAGCAGGTGATCATAAACAATTGATCCCCCGTAGAATCCGGTAATCATGATCAGCACAAAACCTATTGTATAAGCAATAAAGACAGGCCATTTACAATAATTCAAATTCCTTTTCCATAACCAAAACAAAATCTGAAGCCCGGAACCTATCGAAAAGAATATCAAAGTTGCACTCGCAAAACCTGAGTGTGTATTCTTCAGTTCGCCTGCCACTCCTGTCAGATCAAAGGTAAAGTAACTTCCGGTAAAAACAGCAGCCATTGCAGCGATTGTGGCCAGCAGCATCGTAAAGAAACTGAAGAACTCATAGCACTTACTTTCTTTCTTGAAAAAGAAATACAAGAAATAAAACAAATAACCGGTCATACCCAAAGCTATAGGGAAATGAACAATCATCGGATGAATATGGGCTTCTGTAAACATAATTAATATTTTTATTGTGTTGATTATATCTCAAAAAACAAGAAGTAATTTAAATAGGTTCACGTAAATACTGAAAACTAGTATTTTAACGAACAAATCAGATCTGCCTAAAGAGAAATAATAATTCTGGTGTTCGTAAAGAAATACTCTCTGACAAAGAACATTGATAAAGTAGATATGTTTATCTAAATGTAAAAAAGTTTAGTAAGAGATATCATGAGTGTACTTAAATACATCGTTTGTATTTGCCTTCTTCTATTTATAGAGGCGTTTACTGTGCCTTCTTTTCAGAACAGAAAGGAGGTAAGTAAGACTATTGATGCTCCTATGGCTTTGACGATAACGGGGAATGAAGTATTTACGAAAGCATTAAATAATTTCGTCAATAAAGTAGATACTCTGGAGTTGGCAAATAATTTTATCAATGCAATTAATGAACGGAATATAAACTTTGTTCCTGCAACCAATACCGACCGGATCGTTACGCTGAAAATATATAAAGGCGATCACTTTAAATTCAAATTTATCTATGACTACGACCTGTTTAAACAACTCAGCGAACAAACAATCGAATTAATTCTCCTTCATGAGGTTTACCATATGTTTAAAGGGAACGATTCAGAAAATGAGAAAGATCATGAGGAAATGAGTAAAGATCCGTTATATTTGGAAGCGCTGAAAACTGTATTTCCGAATGAGTCAGAACAGTTTTATCAAATGGCCCGATATGCAGGTACCGTTGGCTCACCGGTATTCGAGAATTTGCCTTATGCAAAACAAGATGAGCTCATAGCTTTATTCCATCGTTATAACGTTACTTATTAAATTCAACGGTCATGAGAATACTTCAAACGATATTCGGATTATGTAAAAGAAACCTGATACTTGTATGGTTGCTTTGTGTTTCTATATCTCAAGCTTCGGCATCGGACGTAGTATATATATTTGTCAAAATATCAAATACTCAAACTGACGAGGGGATCATGAAATCAATAGTACCGGCTAATAATAATATATCTGCTCCAAGCATTTTATTTAAGATCAGATCAAAAAGCAAACAGATCCGGGAAGATTTCATACATACTGAGGCCAATTATATCTCGTTTCCTGAGCTGGATAATGAAATCCTGAATCAGATGCATATAATCTATAAAGAGAAGGAGGATTTAAAGTTCAGGAGCATCGATCTTAACGATCTGCTATTACATTCAGACAAAAAGTCTTTCGCTCGCTTTTGTATTGATCTCAAAAACAAAAAAGTATATTTCATCGAATTTAAAGAGAATCAGTCTGAACTAATCGAGCTTATCGAAGTTCAGCATATCAGGCATATGAAATATTAGCCTTATGATCTTAAAGCTGATTCAATTATTATCGGGATAAAATAATCTACACATATATTTTTTTTATTAATTTTGAATATTGATTACGATCGATTAAAAACTTTATCTCTATAGTTTACACAGACACAAAACCATAACGAAATTTACCCGAATGTCAATATCAGTTATCATTAATACGTACAACTCCGAAAAGACTTTGAAGGCTTGTCTGGAGTCGGTGAAATCTTTCGATGAAATTATCCTTTGTGATATGCATAGTACAGATCAGACTTTAGAGATTGCTAAAGAGTTTGGTTGTAAAATAATTATGCACGAACCCGTAGGCTATGTTGAACCTGCAAGGAATTTTGCAATCTCGCATGCATCGAACCCATGGATACTAATAGTTGATTCGGATGAAATGATATCTGCATCATTAAAGAGTTATCTTTATGATTATATCGGAAAGAAAGATGCCGCAGATGGATTGGCTCTTGCCACAATGAATTTCTTTATGGGTAAGTTTATGCACGGGTATTATCCGGATTATCATTACCGTTTATTCAAAAAAGAATCAATTTACTGGCCTCCGACTATTCATTCCGTACCTCAGATTAAAGGTCGGAAAGAGAAGGCTCCTGCAAAAAAACAGTATTCGATCGATCACAGCATGCAAGGGACTACTGTTTCTAATTTTCTTCTGAAAATGGATAAGTACACGACGATTGAACTGGAGCGGAGAAAAACAGAAAGGTACAGTCAGGGAAAAATGATGATCAAATGTTTTTATCGTTTTATCCGGATGTACCTGCTTAAAGGAGGTTTTCGGGACGGAAAGGCCGGGTTGAGTTATGCCATATTAAATAGCTTCTATAAATTCATCACAATTGCCAAAATCTGGGAATTGGATGAAAAAGAGAAATAATAGAAAACAAATGAGCATTGCAAGGATTTGCAATGCTCATTTGTTTTCTATTATAAAATATGCTGTATTTCCTGTAGCTCACAAACCGTGTAAGTAGGATCAAACTTAATGTCATATTCGCCGATATTCTTAAAAAAGATCTGATCTATATTCGAATTCTTAGCTCCCGTGATATCCGTATCGAAATTGTCGCCTATCATAACAGACTCCTTTTTCCGTGAATTTGTAGACTTCAAAGCAAAATCAAAAATCTTTGGATGGGGCTTATTGTAACCAATCTGATCGGAAAGAATCACTTTATCAAAATAATCATTTAACCCCGAATTACTTAGTTTTTTATATTGAACTTCTTCGAAACCGTTTGATAAGATATACATCTTATAATTGCCGGCCAGGTAATCCAATAACTCTTTGGCGCCTGTTACCAATTTTGTTTTAGTCGTAGTATTCAGCATAAACTCGTCATTCAGCTGTTTGGCATAAGTACGGTCAATCTCATAACCTACCTGACTGAAAGGGTAAACAAATCTTTCACCCATTAAATATTCTTTCTTTATTTCGCCTTGATGGTATTTGCTCCATAAGCCCTGATTATAGGGGTGATACAATTGGTCAAACTGCTCAAATGAATCAAAGTATTTACCCATCTGATGCTGCTCGTAAAGCTCCGATAAACTCTGTCTCATATTCGCATCGGTATCCCAAAGCGTATCATCTAAATCAATAAATAAAGATCTGTATTTCATATCTGTCAAACTAAAAAAAGCGAGTTATTCGCAGATGGAATAACTCGCTATATGGTAATAATATTAATCTATTTCAATTACTAAATAACGTGATAGACTCCAGAATGCATTTGGATCAGTGATTGTAAGAACCATTTGCCCGCTGGCATCTTTACCAAATGTGTAAGTCCCTTCGGGATGATTGGTAAGAATTTTCGCTTTTTTAGCCGGAATCTCAAGAATTTTCAGATTACGAATATCTGCATGATTGAAGATATCTTTATTGAAATCGCCACGCAGAAGTTCTTTCTTTTTGAATAAACCACCGCCGCTCAGGATATTTTGTTTCTTCAAATCAGATTTAGTTCCGTAAACGTACCAACCTGTGTTCAACTCTTTATCTTGTTCTTTGATCGTTGTTTTCTGTTGTTGATTTTCTTCAGATATTTGAGTAACCTGTGTATTCAAAGAAGCAACAGATCTGTCTAATTCATTAATACGGATATCTTTTTTAGCCAGTTCTTCTTGCAGTGTTACGATTAATTGCGTTTTTTGCTCAACCTCAGTTGTCAAACGATCAATCATTTTCTGCATTTCTTTTGACTTATTACCCGTTTTATCTAACTGATTTTTCAACTTGTTTAGTTGTTCTTTATTCTTATTCAACGTCTCTGTAATCATGGCAATATCATTATTCAGACGTTCACGTCTGCTTGGAGATACTTCCTGAGAGGCCTGGATAGTCACAAAGTTTTCAGCTTCACGTATTTTCTGGAACCCGGATTCTACATCATTAAGCATCGCAATAGTCTCATCAAACTCGGATTGAGATTGTTGCAAAGCCATCTTCAATGAATCATTCTCTTCACGAAGTTGTTTTTCAGAACCACCTTCTCCACAAGCGGAGAATAACATTGCTATCGCAATAAATGGAAGGATTACTTTCTTCATCTTCTTAAAATTTAGTTATCGATTTTTTCTTTCATTTTGCACATGAAGCTTATAAAACAGACACGACAACAATTAATTTTATTATAAGACTCTGTGACAAGTTTCAAATATACTCTTTTTTTTATTATAACAATCGAATTGCTATTTATTCCGGTTTTCCGGCAACTACCATAACAAATTCTCCTTTAGGCTCTTTTTCAGTAAAATGAGCAATCAACTCTTTCAATGTACCGCGAACAGTTTGCTCATGGAGTTTCGACAGTTCTCTGGAACATGATGCTTGTCGGTCTTCTCCAAAGTGTTCGGATAATTGCGTCAACGTTTTCACTACCCGATAAGGAGATTCGTAAAACACAATGGTTCTTGGTTCTTCTGCCAATTCCTTCATACGCGTCATACGACCTTTCTTTTGAGGTAGAAAACCTTCAAAACAGAATTTATCATTGGGTAGACCTGAAACAACCAATGCAGGAATTAATGCCGTTGCACCAGGTAAACATTCGACTTCGATACCGGCTCTGACACATTCGCGAACGAGTAAGAAACCCGGATCGGATATAGCAGGAGTTCCCGCATCTGAGATTAAAGCAATCGTTTCACCTGCCTTAATTCGGGAAGCAACGTGTTCGACTGTTTTATGTTCGTTAAATTTATGATGAGAATGCATTTTAGTTTGAATCTCAAAATGCTTCATCAAATGTGCCGACGTTCGGGTATCTTCCGCTAAGATAAAATCCGCTTCTTTCAATATTCGGATTGCTCTGAATGTCATATCCTCTAAATTCCCGATCGGGGTCGGCACTACATATAATTTTCCCATTTCAATACAGGTTATTTTTAATTGAATCGCTTTTTAATAAGAGCTAGAAATTCGGTAGCATACTCATTGTCTTTATCCCATTTGTATGTATTTCTCAATTGTAGCTCTAATTCTGAAAAATGAATTGCCTGATTAATCTCATCAAAGCATTTTTCCATTCTAACATTATCATTACTAAATAGTTCACGTGAAAACCTGAATCGATCATTCAGTGAAAGTGATTTTCGGATGTCTTCTTTTGAGTTTTGTATTAACTTCTCATTCAGTGTCAGATTTGTATCTTTCTGAATAAATTTCTCGGCCAAAACTTCATGCTCATAGGAATCTAATGCAATACGAGAATCTGAAGAAGATCTTAACTCTTCGATCACTCCAACCTGAGTTGTAATATCTTCAATATTATCAGATGTAATTAAGCTAGGCTCAACAAGATTGTTGATAACCACTTCCGGAGCAATCTCCTCTTCTGCTACACCGAGTGCAACAGCTTCTTTTTCAGCGGAAGTAAAAGTCTCAACCTTATTATCAACAGTTGTTGATAACTGTTGATGACTATCTTCTTCAATCATCTCCTTCCGACTTTGAGTTTCTTGTAACTCTTGCAAAAGCTTCTCTATCTTATTTGTCTTCTCATAAGAGAATTTGAATAGAATTGAAGGAATATCATTTTCTTCGCTCATTGCCTGAACTAAAGCGCGAAGCTCGTCCAGGTTATCAAGGATAATATCAATATCTCGTTTCATATCCGTTCGATCGTATATAATTGTTTTCCTTACTTATTTAATAGCTTCTTCAAATTTTGTTTTCGAAGACCTGATGCATTTTTTTTGTTGTGGAACTCATGGATCCCTATGATTACTTTTTGAGAAAAGTCTCCAGGATTAAATCCTCGTCGGGATGCATAAGCTTTTGCTACAATTTCATAGAATTTATCACACCCATACAATCTCCGAAAAGAATAAATACTTTCTTCTTCATTCAAATTCCTGAAGCTCATTCGGTTGATATCTATTAATGTAAAGCAGACTTTCCCGTCTTTTTCATCAAAAAGAACATTACCCGGTGAAAAATCTTCGTGAACGATACCTGCATTATGTAAATCTGCCATATAATCGCCCAACGCTTCGGCTATATGCTCACGTCCTTCAATCTGAAAATCACCAAACTCTCTGAGCAAACGATTATTTTTAGATCGGAGTGAAACAAAATAACTATAGTTAAATAACCCTTTACGGGATGTTTCAATATAAGCGACTGGCTCGGGTGTATCAAACCCTGCATTCAGAAGCTTTTGAGCGTAATGGTAAGCACGTGCGCTCTTAGACTCTCTGAAATAGGAGTAGATTATCTGGTTTACAATATGCGGAACCTTATATCTTTTTACTATAATATCAAATCCTTCTATATTGAATTCCCTAAGTTGATTTCTGGCATCATATATGATTGTTCCGGATTTATCAAACATATCAGGCAAATCTGTAATAAAAGATCTGAGTTTCTCGAATCTGGGATTTACAACGATTGTTGTTTTCATTCAAACTATATAACATTCTATTTAAAGAAAAAGTACTCCTCAAAGGATCTGTTTCTTATCGATTAACAATTGTTGAATCTTATCAAAGATTCTATCCGGGGATATTTGATTCAAGCATGCATAGTCATTACGGAGACAAGGCTTATTGCCAAAGACTGAGCAAGGTCTGCAAGGAAGATCTGTTTGTATTGCATTATCTTCTGCCTGATTATATCCTAAAAATCCGGCGTAGGGATGCGTAGCTCCCCATACAGAAATTACGGGCGTGCCAACTAAGGATGCAAAATGCATATTTGCTGAATCCATGCTGACCATTATATCTAACTCGCTCATCAGTAAAAGTTCTTCCGCTAATTTAAGCTGGCGACCCACTACGACAATATCAGAATACTTTGATGCCCATGATTCAAAGCATTCCAACTCATCCTTACCACCACCAAACAGAAACACCTTGTAACCTTTGTCAGATAAATGCCCGATCAGGATCTCCATCCTATCCAAAGGGTAGATTTTACCCTGATGTTTCGCAAAGGGAGCAATACCGATCCATGACGTTTCTTTTACGCCAAAGAGTTGTGTTATCTTTTCGAGGTCCGGCTTATTATTCCGGAACAATGAGTGAAAGTCTATATCAAGTTGATATCCTGCTCTTCTAAAAACATCAGCATAGCGTTCAAAAGATGTCGTCAGTTGTCTGAACTCCTTCTTGTTTTGCTGTGTAAGCGCTTTTTTCTCTTGCCGGCCTTTATCTATCCGATAAGACGGAACCCTACTTAAATAAAAAAGCAGACGTAAAAATTTTGTACGCAGTACGTCATGCAAATCTATGATCTGAGCAAACTTTTCTTTACGCAGACGTAAAAAGAAACGGGTCAGCGATACTAAGTTCTTCCCATCTGTCTTTGCATTGAATTCTATGAAATGTAAATTTTTAGGTGGATCAATAAAAAGCTGTTTCAAGAAGGGCTGAGACATAAAAAAAACTTCCAGTTCCGGATTTTGGCGGGCAAAAGAATAAACTACGGGGATCGTCATTGCGACATCCCCGATAGCAGAAAAGCGAGTTATAAGT
>JBOFKE010000140.1:0-2044 GCA_051657185.1 Bacteroidales bacterium
AGTATATTGTTTACAGAAAAAGAAAAATATTCTTCGGTTCGACCGGGAAATTAGACGATTTGTCTTCAAGCTTTACGAAGCATGCAGGTGAAAAATTCTTAGTTCCTTGTTCGGATGTTCATAATGATGACGTTACGAAGGTGCTTGATAAAGTAAAAGTTGATTATACGAAAGCGGTTATGTATCGTACCGTTAGTAACGACTTTACGCCGGAAGAGAAGTTTGATTATGACATGCTATTGTTCTTTAGTCCATCGGGTATCAACTCTTTGTTGAAAAACTTCCCGAACTTTGAACAAGGTAAAATCGAAATTGGAGCATTTGGTGTGGCTACAGCCAAAGCAGTGACTGATGCCGGATTGAATTTGTCTTTCCAGGCTCCGACTCCGGAAGCTCCATCGATGACGGCTGCTTTAGAATTGTATCTGAAGAAGGCTCAAAAATAACTTTAATCTTTTGAGTTTAATTATATTCAACCCTTAAATCGATATATCGGCGAAGATTATGTATTTTTGCAGATATATTGATTTAAGGGCTTTTTCTATTATGGCAAAACAGTTTTCTCTCACTAAGGACGAACGTATTCACAGTAAAAAAACGATTGAATCGCTTTTTACTCCGGGTAATGAATCGTTTGTGACTTATCCTTTTCGTTTGGTTTACTGCTTTGTTGCTGACCAGGAACAGGCTCGTGCGGCTATATTATGTAGTGTGACCAAAAAGCGCTTTAAACGTGCGAATAAGCGCAACCATGTAAAAAGATTGATCCGGGAGGCCTATCGTTTGAATAAACTACCTCTGCTGGATTGTTTGGAAAAGATGGATAAACGCCTGGCTATTGCTTTTCTTTATCTGCCCCATTCGATCAAATCGAGTGAAGATGTACAGAAAAAGATGCAGGAAGCTATCTCTGCGTTGGTTCAGAAACTTCAACTTACCGAAAATTCAACGAATAATGAACGTGAAAGTCTGGATACGTAAGCTATATATCTTACCGATCCGTTTTTATCAAGGTGCGATTTCACCCCTAAAACCACCGACATGCCGTTTTACACCCACATGTTCGGAATATACGCTTCAAGCGATTATGAAGCATGGCATTTTCAAAGGAACTTACTTAGGTACAAAACGTATTCTGCGTTGCCATCCCTGGGGTGGAAGCGGCTATGACCCTGTTCCCTGAAACATTATCGGCTATGTTTATAGACATACATACGCATCATGCGGATAATAAACCGAATATTCTCGAAGTGATTCAGTCGGATCCCCGGGAATTCAGAATGACAGCGGATAAACTCTACTCTTTGGGTGTGCATCCGTGGGAAACGGAAGATCCCGTAGCTTGCAAAGCGAGTATGCATACTCTGCAAAAGTTGATCTCAAACGGTCTGATTCCTTTCGCAATCGGCGAATGTGGATTGGATAAGCTCCGGGGTGGAGCAATGGATTTGCAAATGAGCATTTTTGAAAAACAGATTCAAATAAGTGAAGAACTAAAAATACCCATCATTATACATTGTGTCAAAGCATGGGATGAATTAATCCGCGTATATCGGATCTATAAACCTAAGCAACCATGGATAATTCATGGATTTCGCGGAAAACCGCAATTGGCAGAACAACTACTCACCTGTCCGAATCTCTTTTTATCATTTGGCTTATTATATAATGTGGAGACGTGGTTAAGCGTTCCGCTCGATCGTGTTTTTCTGGAAACAGATACGGTGCAGCAAAGCATCGAATCGGTTTATTATAAAGCTGCTAAAGAAAGAAATATAGATCTAAATGATTTTATATCACAAATAGAATGTAACTTTGCGTATCTCCGATAGGAGATTTGTCGTTGCTTCAGCTTGCTCTGTAAGGGGGATCTGAAGTAATATTTATTTTTGACTGTTTAATTAAAACAATATATAGAGATATGAATTTCGTAGAAGAATTGAAATGGCGCGGCATGATCCACGATATGATGCCGGGAACAGAAGAGCAATTACAGAAAGAGCTTACCTCTGCATATGTTGGTATCGACCCTACTGCCGATTCT
>JBOFKE010000141.1:0-2186 GCA_051657185.1 Bacteroidales bacterium
TTGGATACGTTGAACTGGACAGATTCATTGAAAGAAACACAAAAAAACTGGATCGGTCGCTCGGAAGGTGCAGAAATGCAATTCAAAATTCAGAATTCGGATATTGAGTTCACAATCTTTACAACCCGTGCAGATACTGTATTCGGTGTAACTTTCATGGTACTTGCTCCTGAAAGTGAATATGTAAATCAGGTTACTACTCCCGAACAAAAAGAAGCTGTAGAAAACTATATACAAAGTATTAAGCATAAAACTGAACGCGAACGCCAAATGGATAAAACCATTTCGGGTGTGTTTACCGGTGCTTATGCAATTAATCCTTTAACAAATCAGCCGGTTCCTGTATGGATTTCGGATTATGTGCTTGCAGGATACGGAACAGGTGCAATTATGGCTGTTCCGGCACATGACAGCCGTGACTATGCTTTTGCGAAACACTTTGAACTACCTATCATTCCTTTGATTGAAGGATGTGATGTTTCAGAAGAGAGTTTTGATGCGAAAGAAGGTAAAATGATCAATTCTTGCGGAAATGGTCTTGATCTGAATGGTCTTGATGTAAAAGAGGCTATCGCTAAAACGAAAGTCTTTATTGCAGAAAAAGGTTTAGGTCGTGTTAAAACAAACTTCCGCCTTCGCGATGCAATCTTTAGTCGTCAACGTTATTGGGGTGAACCATTCCCGGTATATTACAAGGATGGTATGCCTTATATGCTGAAAGAAGATCAATTGCCATTAGAACTTCCGGAAATTGATTCATTCTTACCAACTCAGTCAGGTGAGCCGCCATTAGGACATGCTAAGAACTGGGTGAATGATGAAGGATTCCCGTTAGAGCTTTGCACAATGCCAGGATTTGCAGGATCTTCTGCTTATTTCTTGCGTTATATGGATCCGCATAATGACGAGGCTTTGGTTTCTAAAACAGCAAACGAATACTGGAGAAATGTAGACCTTTATATCGGAGGTACAGAACATGCTACAGGTCACTTAATCTATAGCCGTTTCTGGAATAAATTCTTATTCGATCTTGGAGTGATCTGTGAGGACGAGCCATTCAAAAAACTGGTTAACCAGGGTATGATTCAGGGACGTTCGAACTTTGTATATCGTATTAAGGATACAAATACATTTGTTTCGTTGAACTTGAAAGACCAGTATGATGTAACACCTATTCACGTTGATGTAAACATCGTTTCAAATGATGTATTGGATGTTGACGCTTTCCGTAACTGGAATCCGGAATACAAAAATGCAGAATTTATTTTGGAAGATGGCAGATATGTTTGCGGATGGGCTGTTGAAAAGATGTCAAAATCAATGTTCAACGTCGTTAATCCGGATGATATTGTAGAGAAATACGGAGCTGATACATTACGTTTATATGAAATGTTCTTAGGACCTCTTGAGCAATCAAAACCTTGGGATACAAACGGTATTGACGGTGTGCACCGTTTCTTGAAAAAATTATGGAATTTGTTCTTCGGACGTTCGGAAGATGCTATTGCAGATGCTGAACCAACAAAAGAAGAATTGAAATCAATCCATAAACTGATCAAGAAAATTTCAGGTGATATCGAAAACTTCTCGTTCAATACATCAGTAAGTGCATTTATGATCTGTGTAAATGAGTTGACTTCATTGAAAAGCAAAAACAAACAGGTATTGACAGACCTTGTAATTTGTCTGGCTCCTTTCGCACCTCATATTGCAGAGGAACTATGGCATCAGCTTGGTTATAAAACATCAGTTGTAGATGCTTCTTTCCCTGCATTTAATGAAGAGTATCTGAAAGAAGATGTTGTGAATTATGCGATTTCTTTCAATGGTAAAGTTCGTTTCAATATCGAATTTGCAGCTGAAACACCAAAAGATGAGATTGAAAAAACAGCTCTAGCACATGAGCTTGCAGCAAAATGGTTAGAAGGAAAAACACCTAAGAAGGTAATTGTTGTTCCTAATAAACTTGTGAATATTGTACTATAAGTACTCTCTATAAACTTAAAAGGTCTCCTGTTTCTCGGGAGACCTTTTTTTTATGTTTGCTATAATTAAGACAGATATCCGATATTAACGTTGATAAATTGAACAAAGATTAACGAGATAGGTTTTATTATAAAACCTTCAAGTATGGATACGAAAACTATTGAAAAAGGAATACCATTATCCTTAGGAACAATGCTGAT
>JBOFKE010000142.1:0-6417 GCA_051657185.1 Bacteroidales bacterium
TCCTATTTATTTGTCATAATGATATTTTTGTTAGCTTTGCGCTATCAAATTAATCACATTAAATACCCATTCCTATGAAAACGTCAGAAGTGCTAAATGTGTTAGCTAGAAAATTTCCCAATGAGCCAGAGTATCTTCAAGCTGTTGAAGAAGTACTTTCTTCGATTGAAGATATCTATAACAAGTACCCCGAATTTGATAAGAACAATTTGATTGAGCGTTTATGTATTCCTGACCGTATTATTTCTTTCCGGGTGAACTGGATGGATGATAAAGGAAAAGTACATACTAATATGGGATACCGTGTTCAGCATAATAATTCAATTGGTCCTTACAAAGGAGGTCTTCGTTTTCACTCATCAGTGAATCCTTCTATCTTGAAATTTCTTGCTTTCGAACAAACGTTTAAAAATGCATTGACAACATTACCGATGGGTGGTGGAAAAGGTGGATCTGACTTTAATCCGAAAGGCAAATCAAATGCTGAAATTATGCGTTTCTGTCAGGCTTTTGTTCTTGAATTGTCAAGATATATTGGTCCTGAAACGGATGTGCCGGCAGGTGATATAGGAGTTGGTGGACGTGAAGTTGCGTTTATGGCCGGAATGTATAAGAAACTTATGAATCAGGTTAATGGAACATTTACAGGTAAAACGCTTGAAATGGGAGGTTCTCTTATCCGACCTGAGGCAACGGGTTACGGGAATGTGTATTTCTTATTAGAAATGTTGAAAACGCGGAACATTGATATTAAAGATAAGCGTGTTTTGATTTCCGGATCCGGTAATGTTGCTCAATATACAGCTCAGAAACTGATTCAGTTGGGTGCAAAAGTGATGACATTCTCTGATTCAAACGGATATATTTATGATCCGGAGGGCTTTGACGAAGCAAAATTGGCTAAAGTCATGGAGCTTAAAAATGAATACAGAGGTCGTTTACGTGAGTATGCCGAAGAATTTGGTTGTAAATATGTAGAAGATGCTTCTCCTTGGTCAGAAGTGGGAGATATCGCTATGCCATCAGCAACTCAGAATGAATTGAATGGTTTAGATGCAAAAATATTAATAGAGAATGGTTGCATTGCCGTTTCAGAAGGAGCGAATATGCCAAGCACACCGGAGGCTGTTCATTTATTTCTTGAACATAAGTTATTATACGGACCGGGTAAAGCTGCAAATGCAGGAGGAGTTGCAACGTCAGGTCTTGAAATGACGCAAAATGCAATGAAACTTTCCTGGACTGCCGAAGAAGTAGACAATAAATTGAAAGATATAATGAAATCTATCCATGAACAATGTGTAAAATATGGTCAGGAAGATGGCTTTGTGAATTATGTAAAAGGAGCAAATATTGCTGGCTTTATGAAAGTCTCAAGAGCTATGATTGCTCAGGGAGTTATTTAGTATAAGTAAGTTTTGACCTCTCACTTAAGTTTAAGTGAGAGGTTTTTTTATTCATAAAAAAAAGCACCAATGAACGAAATTGTTCATTGATGCTTCGCAAGTACTATGGCCAGTACTTTCTCGGTTTCTTTTTTAGAAGTTATATTTTACTGCTAATGTAGGATAGCAAGTGAAATCTGCATAAGGATAGAAGTTTTTTGTCATTTCTATTTCTGTACCTACCGAAAATTTATTCACAATAACATTATACCATAATTGTGGTTCGGTATGTATCACAGCTTGTTTTCCACCGCGGCCAGTCATTCTGTTTTTGTTTTCACTCCAGATATCAAAGTGTCCGTTAAATGTCATACGGTCATTCAGGAAAGATCCTCCCCAAACCATTGTCCACTGCACATCATTACTCACTACGTGATAGTTGTTCAGACGATATACGACATATGTGTTGAAATGGAATTTGCTGATATTAAAAGGTAAAGCAACCCCTGCCATATATGCATTATCGATAGATCCCCAGTTTGCTATACCACCGTTAAACTCAATATGTGCAGCGAAAGGCAATTTTCCAAGTGTAAATTCACGAGCTATTTCTGTATAAATAAGACCGATATTTCCTCTTTTCAAATTGAAATCGACATCTACAAACATGAAAGTATTTCCTAAACGGTCTGGTTTGAACATTTCATAAGTAGCTGTTACATAGTTATCTCCGGCTTTTGAGTCACATGTCCCGCGGAAGTCATAATGCAACTGAAGATTTTGTGCAGATAAATTAATACTAATAAGCGTAACCAAAAGAAGAAGTAACTTTTTCATTGTGTTTTGGAGTGTTAATTTATAACTTTTAATAAATGATTAAAAATCGAACATCGGATCCAAGTTCCATCTTGGAGCTGCAAAGTTATACCTTTTCTTATAAAAAAGTGTCATACGATCTCCTTAATGTGATAAAATTGTAGCATATTTGCAGTTGAGCCATTGAATAAAGTTTATGCCATGGGTGGAAGAACCAAGAATAAATATATAGTAAAAATACTTATACACACCTTTGCAGTATTTCATGCAATTAGTTCGTTAGTGTTGCAGTCACTGGGGCAACAAGATGCTATTTTGCTGACTGCTTTGACTATAAGTATGATTGTTTTAATTGCTACTCATTTTGATTTTCCGTTGGAAGTGACATTTGCGTTAGCCCTTTTAAATAGTTTTGCGGGATTTTATTTAGGAACAGCAGGTGCTGTCTTCCTGCAGGATTATGTAGCGTTGTCACCTTTATCATCAAACGTGATAACAACTTTCATGACAACCGAAATATTGGGTTGGATGACATACCTGATTGCTCAATATAAAACCAGAAAAGAATAAATATGGTTAAGTCTATCGTGATTCCCAAAAAGATCCGACAAATATTACTACTTGCACTTACAGCCTTCTCACTCCGGATGCTTTATGTTGAGGGATTAAGCAGATTACAGAATACATTCCATTTTAGCCTGATAGATGTGTTTTCCGGCATTCTGTCCAATAGTTATGTGACAGTGTTTATGATTCTTTCCGATATAGGACTTATTTACTTACTAAACAAACGCTATTGCTATGGGCGTTTTCCATTTATCCGCTTAAGTCTTGAATTCTTATCGCTGATACTGATAACGATAATCAGTACATTAATAATTGTTGAACCTGAGACGGTTTTTTCGTATTCTACCGTTTTGACTTTACGGATAAACCGAATCATACCGATTGTATTGGGATGTCTTCTTTTTAATACAATCGTGATCGTAATTACTGATATATTCTTTTATCTGCGTTTGACTCAAAAAAAGAATCTGGCAATTGAGATTGGAAAGAAAAATAAAGCAAGATTACAATATAATAAACTAAAGCATCAACTAAATCCTCATTTTCTGTTTAACAGCCTTAATGTTTTAGACTATCTGGTTCATACAGACACAGAAAGAGCAAGCATATTTATCAAAAAGCTCGCTTCAAACTATCGTTATTTGTTGAACAATGAAGAACAAGAACTTGTTTTTTTACATAACGAAATCAAGTTTGCGCAGTCATATTTTGATTTAATGAAAGAACGCTTTGATAAAGGCTTGGAGATTAAAATGGATATTCCTGCTTATTTGTATGAATATATGATTGTTCCTTGCGGATTGCAGCTTTTGATAGAAAATGCAACCAAACACAATGTTATTTCATCGGATAGTCCATTAAAGATTGAGGTATATACAGAAAGTGATCAGATCGTAGTAAGGAATAATTTGCAACCCAAATTATCCACATCTCCTTCGTTTGGGATGGGTTTGAAAAATTTGTGTGGTCAATATAGTGCAATGTTCGGGAAAGAAGTACTGATTGAAAAATGTGATCGTTATTTTGTAGTGAAGATACCATTATTAAACCAAGATTGATGAATAATATGCGTAAAAGAATTTTAATTATCGAGGATGAATTACCTGCTAAGGTTCAGTTAGAGCGTCTTCTAAAGAAACATTATCCTGATTTCGAGATTTTGGATCATGTAACCTCTGTTATCGGAGCCATAAAGTGGTTAAGTGATAATTCTGTCGATTTAATATTCACAGATGTCGAGTTGTCAGACGGACGTTGCTTTGATATTTTCAAAGCAATTAAGCCGAAAGCAGATCTCATATTTACGACTGCTTATGATAACTATGCAATTCAGGCATTTAAAGTAGATGGTTTAGATTATTTACTGAAACCAATCGATGAAGATGAGTTTGTTGCGGCCGTTGAGAAATCAATTCAAAGGCATCAGCAGGCACCGTTGGTCGACTTAAATACAATACATGAGATTATTGTGGCTCATTCAAACACGCAAAAAGAATACAAAAAAAGATTCTCTATGCGTTTGGGCGATAAGATCTATATTATACATTCAGAGGATATAGCTTACTTTTATTCGGAAGATAAAGTGACGTTTTTGGTAACTCAGGATGGAAAAAGACATATCTCCGATTCCTCTCTCGATCAGATTGAGACAATGGTCGATCCGGATAAATTCTTTCGAATTTCGCGCGGCTGTATAGCTAATATAGCATCGATAAAAAGTGTGGCTAAACATTTTAATAGCCGCCTTAAAGTCACCCTGAATCCCGACTTCTGTAAAGAGGTTCTTGTCAGCCGGATTCGTGTACCTGAATTTATGAAATGGATTGGTGATACTTTCTAAATCTTTTTTAGGGTTTGAGTTGTTTAATATACTGAATGTAAATTAGTTTTTTTTGTTGAACGGAAAATGCATATCGTCAGATAAATTCTGAAGTTCATCAAAATTAGTAGTTGTATATCTAAAGTTCCGTCTAAGTTAGCATCAGATAATTGATTAATATTCTTTTATGTTCGTACGAGATAGATGTAAAAGATATATTAAATAATTGACTATGGAAAAACAAAGATTGGATGAAAATGAATGGAAACTAAGAGCTTAAAATCTTTATATTATTTAATACTCAATCTCTAACTACAATGAAGGATAAAATTATTCATCTGAAGATTCGCTATTGTATGTTATTGGCATGCTTAGCGATTGTTACCGGCCTCTCTGCTCAGAATATGATTACCGTAAAAGGGAAAGTTATCGATGCGACGTTAAAAGAGGGTGTAATTGGAGCAAATGTTGTTGTCAAAGGAACAACACATGGGACAATTACGGATTACGATGGAAATTACACTTTGGGTGATGTTCCCGGTAATGGAATTCTGGTATTTTCCTATATCGGGATGGAACCTCAAGAAATTCCCGTAAATAACCAAAAAGTAATAAATGTAACTCTGAAAGAGAGCGCTGTAGCTTTAAAAGAAGTTGTAGCTATCGGTTATGGCTCCGTTAAAAAAGGAGATGCAACCGGTTCGGTTACGGCTATTAAAGCAGATGAAATATCTCGCGGTGTTGCCACTTCTCCACAAGATCTTCTTCAAGGGAAAACACCCGGTGTGGTTGTTACTTCTGCAGGGGGTGCTCCCGGTTCAGGAGCAACAATTCGTATTCGCGGGGGATCTTCTCTGACAGCTAGCAATGACCCGCTTGTAGTAATTGATGGTGTGCCGGTTGATAACTCGGGGATTTCCGGAGTTTCGAATCCGCTTTCTACTGTACACCCGAATGATATTGAATCGTTTACTGTATTGAAAGATGCTTCTGCTACTGCTATTTATGGATCAAGAGCTTCGAACGGTGTAATCTTAATTACAACCAAACGCGGAGGTTCAGGTCTTAAAGGTGGTCAAAAGGTGCGTGTAAATTATGACGGCAATGTGCGCGTAAATACACGTGCTAAAAGTGTGGATGTTCTTTCCGGTGATCAGTTCAGAGAAGCTATGCAGCAATATTGGGGTGATGTACCTCAGGCAATCGCTTTAATGGGACAGGATAATACTGACTGGCAAGATCAGATTTACAGAACATCCGTTTCTACAGACCACAATGTAAGCGTATCCGGTGCTGGTCGCAACCTTCCTTATCGTGTATCTGTTGGTTTTACGGCAGATAATGGTATCCTGAAAACTTCTCACATGGACAGAACAACGTTGTCCGTTGCATTGACTCCTACCTTTTTTGATCAACACTTACGTGTGAATCTGAATGCAAAAGGAATGTATATCAAAAACCGTTTTGCTGATCAGGGATCTATTGGTGCAGCTGTTGTTTTCGACCCGACACAACCGGTTTATAGTGACAACTTCGGCTCAGGTATCGGTAATGGCTATTTTTCATGGTTAAAGCCGACGGAATCAGGCTTTTTGTTTAATGATATTGCAACGATTAATCCATTAGCTCTTTTGGAACAAAGAAAAGACGTTTCAGAAGCATACAGAAGCTTGGGTAATGCTCAGTTCGACTACAAATTCCACTTCTTGCCTGATTTAAAAGCAAACTTAAATTTAGGTTATGATGTATCTAAAAGTGACGGATCAGTAAATATCTTCGAAAACTCTCCGCTATCTTATAAAGAAAATAATAAAAACGGTACAGGTCAAC